>NZ_BAAGAB020000051.1:0-21334 GCF_047159895.1 Lysobacter xanthus | reverse complement strand
AACTTCAGTCCGTCCGAGTGAGCCGCCCATTTTAGAGCAGTTCCGATCACTGTCAACACCCTGTGAGCGGAAATTTTTTCGTCCCGCCGTTCCGTCCGGTCGCCGCGCTTGCGGCTTCGTTTCGTCACGTGGGTCACACAGTATGCGGAAGTCCCCGCAGCCTGTAAACCCTGTGTGATTGTCGAATCGGCAAACGATTCAGCGTTCACACCGCCCCTTCGACGCACCCACGTCGCCTTGCAGCGATGCGGCGGCGACGCGCTTGGCCCCTTGCGGGGTTCGGCGCGCGGCCGGGTCTTCGGGGAGCCTTGCAGTTCGTTGCCGGTGACCCGGCGTCCCCTGCGAGGAGGCGCGCATCTTGTCGTTGCTGCCGCGGGTTGTCAACGCGATCGTGGTGCCGTTGCCGTGTCGATTCAGCAATGCTCGGCGGCCGGTCGGTTTGCTCTATCTAAGTGGCCTTCCCAGCTCAGCCCGCGATCAGACGGATCCTCGCGAAGGTGCGCTTGCCGACCGCCAGGACGCCTTCGAAGCCGGGTGCGAACAGCCGCTGCGGATCTTCGAAGACCTCGCCGTCGATCCGCACGGCGCGCTCCTTGAGCTTGCGGTTCGCTTCCGAATTGCTGGGGGTCAGACCGGCCGCGGTGAGCAGCCCGGCGATACGGATCCCCTCGGCCGGCACCAGGACGTCGGTGAGCGGCAGCTGGGACACGTCGCCCTCGCCGCGTACGGCGGCATTCCAGCCGGCCACCGCCTGCTCCGCAGCCGCGGCGTCGTGGAAGCGTGCGGCGAGTTCGCGGGCGAGGCGCATCTTGAGGTCGCGGGGATTCAGCGCGCCCGCGGCGATGTCGGCGCGCAGGCGCGCGGCCTCGGCGACGCCGATCTCGAAGCTCAGCAACTCGATCCAGCGCCACATCAGCGTGTCGTCGATCTTCATCGTCTTGGTGACGATGTCGATCGCGGGCTCGTCGATGCCGATGTAGTTGCCGAGCGACTTGCTCATCTTGTTGACGCCGTCCAGGCCCTCGAGCAGTGGCATGGTCAGCACGATCTGCGGCTTCTGGCCGAAGTGCTCCTGCAGGCCGCGGCCCATCAGCAGGTTGAACTTCTGGTCGGTGCCGCCGAGTTCGACGTCGGCCTCGAGCGCGACGGAGTCGTAGCCCTGCACGAGCGGGTACAGGAACTCGTGGATGGCGATGGACTGGTGCGCCGCATAGCGCTTGGCGAAGTCGTCGCGCTCGAGCATGCGCGCCACCGTGTGCTGGCCGGCGAGCCGGATCATGTCGGCCGCGGACATCTTTCCGAACCATTCCGAGTTGAAGCGCACCTCGGTGCGCTCGCGGTCGAGCACCTTGAACACCTGCTCGGCATAGGTCTCGGCGTTGGCCAGGACGTCTTCGCGGGTGAGCGGCTTGCGCGTGACGTTCTTGCCGGTCGGGTCGCCGATCATTCCGGTGAAGTCGCCGATCAGGAAGATCACCTGATGGCCGAGGTCCTGGAACTGCCGCATCTTGTTGAGCAGGACCGTGTGGCCGAGATGCAGGTCCGGGGCGGTCGGGTCGAAGCCGGCCTTGACGCGGAGCGGGCGGCCCGACTGCAGCCGCTGGGTGAGCTCTTCGGCCTTGAGGACCTCGTCCGCGCCGCGCGCGATGAGGTCGATGGCGTCCTGGATCGACATGTCTTGTTCTCACGAAGGGCCGCGATCTGCGACCCCGGTCCGTGAAGGACCGGTCAAAAGTTAATTCAACGTAAAACGGACGTTGACGAAAAACCTATTCACATCAATGGTTTGACGTCGCTAGCTCGCGTGTCTATTTTACGGTCGTGACGGGGCCTACACGGCCTCGGGGGAAACGAGCATGACAGACGACACCGCTTCGGTGCGCCGCGCGCGTCTCGACGCGCTTCGTGAGCAGACGTTGCACCGCCCGGTCGCCGCCCATGAGGGCACCGGCTTCAACGGACGCTGGTCGCGTCGCCAGTGGGCGCATGCCAGCCTGTTCGCGACCGCCGCGATGCTGGCCGCCGCGATCGTGCCGGGCTTCGATCGTCCGGTCGTGACCCGCGACCACCTGCCCGCGCCCCGCCATTCCATGGCGCTGGCGTTGCCCCCACTGCGTCTGGCGCAGGCGCAGGGCGACAGCTGGCAGATCGTCGAGGTCAAGCGGGGCCAGACGCTCGCCTCGATCATGAAGGACCTCGGCGTGCCCGGCGCGACGCGCGAGAAGCTGCTCGCGCAGCCCGTCGTGAAGCAGCAGCTGCTGACGTCCATGAAGCCGGGCATGCAGCTCGCGTTCGACCTGCCCGTCGGCGGCGACCTGCGCGCCTTCCGCTTCGACCAGGACGACAGCCGCCGCGTCGAGCTGACGTTCGCCGGCGGTGACGTGAAGCAGAACGTGCTGGTGAGCCCGACCGAGTCGCGCACCGTGGTGCTCAGCGGCAAGGTGGGGCGTTCGCTGTACGCGTCGGCGCGCAAGGTCGGCCTGACCAGCGCGCACGTCAACACGCTGACCGACGACATGTTCAAGTACGACATCGACTTCAACGACGATGTCGGCGCCGACGACCGCTTCAGCGTGGTCGTCGAGCAGACCTGGCGCGACGGCAAGCTCATCGCCACGGGCCCGGTCCTCGCCGCGACGTTCACCACCGGCGAGACGCTGCACTCGGCCTTCCGCTTCGACCGCAACGGCAAGCCGGAGTACTTCACGGCCGACGGTCGCTCGCTGAAGCGCTCCTTCATCCGCATGCCGATCCCGTATGCGCGCCTGACCTCGGGCTTCGGCAACCGGTTCCACCCGGTGCTCGGCCGCATGCGCATGCACAAGGGCGTCGACTACGCCGCGAGCACGGGGACGCCGATCATGGCCGCCGGCGATGCGCGCGTGGCCTTCGTCGGCTGGAAGGGCGGCTACGGCCGCGTCGTCGTGCTCGACCACGGCCGCGGCTATTCGACGCTGTACGGGCACATGTCCGCCTTCGGCAAGGCCAAGCCCGGCCAGCGCATCGCGCAGGGCACGGTGATCGGCTACGTGGGCACGTCCGGCATGTCGACCGGCCCGCACCTGCATTACGAATTCCAGGTCAACGGCGCGCAGCGCAATCCGCTGTCGATCACAATGCCGCCGCCGGAGCCGCTCAGCGGCGCCGCGCTCGCGCAGTTCCGCAGCCAGACGCGCACCGCGCTGGCGCGCATCCGCGAGGTCGAGAACATCATCTACGCCGGCGACGAGCCGGAGACGCGCGTCGCGAAGGCGCCGGCGAAGACCGAGAAGCCGGGCCGCCGGTCCTGACATGACTACGCCACAGCCGGCCGACGGACTCTTCGTCGGCCTGATCTCGGGCACGAGCGCCGACGGCATTGACGCGGCGCTCGTTCGTTTTGGAGCCGACGCTTCCGACACCGGCTGCCGGCTCGAGCACGGCGTGACCGTGCCGTGGGAGCCCGGACTGCGGTCGCGCCTGGTCGCGCTGGGCCAGGGCGGCGACGTGCGGGGGTTCGACGAGCTCGGCACGCTCGACGTGCAGGTCGGCGAAGCCTTCGCCGCCGCCACGCATGAGCTGCTGGCGATCGCGGGCCTCGCGGCGGCGGACATCGTGGCGATCGGTTCGCACGGGCAGACCGTCCGCCATCGCCCCGCCGGCGCGGCCTACGACGGCCGACATCCGTTCACCTGGCAGATCGGCGACGCGAACCTGATCGCCGAGCGCAGCGGCATCGCGACCGTGGCGGACTTCCGCCGTCGCGACGTGGCGGCCGGCGGCCAGGGCGCGCCGTTGGTGCCGGCCTTCCATGCGGCCATGCTGCATTCGGACGCGGAAGACCGCGCCGTGCTCAACCTCGGCGGCATCGCCAACTTCACTCTGCTGCCGCGTGCCGGCGCGGTGCGCGGCTTCGATACGGGCCCTGCGAATGCATTGCTGGACGCCTGGTGCCTGCGGCATCGGGGCGAGCCGTTCGATCGCGACGGCGCATTCGCGGCGAGCGGGCGCGTCGACGAAGCCCTGCTGGCGCGCCTGCTCGACGAGCCGTGGTTCGCGCAGCCGCCGCCGAAGAGCAGCGGCCGCGAGCAGTTCCATCTCGACTGGGTCGCCTCGCGCCTGCGCGGCGACGAGGCACCGGAGGACGTGCAGGCGACGTTGCTCGAGCTGAGCGCGGCGACCGTCGCCGATGCGCTGCTCGCGCACCAGCCGGCCACGCGGCGGGTGCTCACCTGCGGCGGCGGCGTGCGCAATGCGCGCCTGATCGAGCGGATCGCGGCGCGCCTGCCCCGATGCGTGGTCGAGCCGACCGACGTGCATGGCCTCGACGCGGACTTCGTCGAGGCGATGGCCTTCGCCTGGCTCGCGCGGCAGACGTTGGCGGGCCTGCCGGGGAACGTCGCCTCGGTGACCGGCGCGCGTGGGCCGCGCGTGCTGGGGACGGTTTACCCCGCCTGAGACGACGGGCCCGGGCGCACCGGGATCGGGCCCGAGACCGGATCGGTCGCGTCGTTTTCGCGGATGCGGCGCCACAGCCACGCGAGCAGCAGCAGCGTCGGGATCACGGTCAGCGCGCTCATCGCGAAGAAGGTGCTGTAGCTCGTCGCTTCCACGATGTAGCCGGACACGCCGCCTACGAATTTGCCCGGCAGGTTCGCCAGTGAGACCAGCAGCGCGAACTGCGTGGCGGTGAAGTTGCGGTCGGTCAGCGACGACATGAAGGCCACGAGCACCACGCCGGCGAAGCCCTGCGACAGGTTGTCCGCGGTGATCGCCGCATAGAACGCCCAGATCTGCGACGGGTTCTGCGCCATCAGCAGGAAGGCGAGATTCGACAGTGCGACGGCCACGGCCGCGACGAACAGCATCCGCCGGAACCCGTAGGCCGCGACGGCCACGCCGCCGAGGAACGCGCCTGCGATGCCGGTCCACACGCCGTAGAGCTTGGAAACCGTAGCGATGTCGGCCTTCGTGTAGCCCGAGTCGAGGTAGAACGGACCGGCCATGACGCCGATGACCTGGTCGGGGAACTTGTACAGACCGACGAACAGCAGCAGCGCGAGGCCCAGCAGCAGCCCGTTGGTCTGGAAGAAGCTGGTGAACGGCTGCCAGAACGCGCCGAAGAAATCGATGCGCCGCACGACCGTGACCTCCGGTGCGACGGGCTCGCGTGCGAGCAGCGTGGCGGCGATCGGCAGCAGCATCAGCGCCGCCATCGCAACGTAGGCCATCGTCCAGCTGCGGTATTCGGCGATGTAGAGCGCGCCGGCGCCGCCGAGGATGAGACCGAGCCGGTAGCCGAGCGTGTACGTCGCCGCGAGCGCCGCCTGCGCGCTCGGCGGTGCGATCTCGATGCGGTAGGCGTCGACCGCGGCATCCTGCGTCGCGCCGGCGAACGAAGCCAACAAGACCCAGGCGACGAGGCTGCCGACACCGAGCTCCGGCCGCGTGTAGGCAAGCCCCACGAGGCCGATCGCGACCACCACCTGTGCGGCGAACAGCCACGAGCGGCGGCGCCCCAGGAACGCCGTGACGGGCAGCGCGTAGCGGTCCATCAGCGGCGCCCAGACGAACTTGAGCAGGTAGAAGAAACTCGCGAGCGAGATCAGGCCGATCTCGCCGAGCTCGAGCCCGACATCGCGCAACCGCGTGCTCAGCGTCGCCGAGGCGATCAGCAGGAACGGCAGGCCGCTGCCGAAGCCGAGGAACAGCATCGTCAGCGCGGAAGGCGTGCCGAAGGCACGACGGATGCCACGCCAGCCCTTGTAGCTCACGGGGTTCGAAGCAGCATCACTCATCGGGTCCAGTCCTCGAGGTCGTAATCGACGATGTAGGGGCCGTGATCGGAGAACTTGGGTTCGCGATGCGTCTCGCAGTGGCGGATGGCGCTGCGCAGGTTGGGCGTCACGAGCTGGTAGTCGATGCGCCAGCCTACGTTCTTCGCGCGCGCCTGTCCCAGGTGGCTCCACCACGTGTATTCCGCGGCTTCATCCGGCTTCACGATCCGGAAGCTGTCCAGCCAGCCGAGGTCGCCGGCGCACGGCGAGCCGTCGCCGTGCTGGTCGGCGATCAGCGCATTGAGCCACGCGCGCTCGTGCGGCAGGCAGCCGGTCTGTTTCTGGTTGCTCGTCCAGTTCTTGATGTCGCGGCGGCTGCGCACGATGTTCCAGTCGCCGCAGACGATGTACTGCCGGCCGCTGGCGAGCCATTCGCGCAGGATCGGCGCGAACCAGTCCATCACCGAGATCTTGAAGCCCTGGCGGACGTCGCCCGTGGTGCCGGACGGCACGTAGAGCGACACCACCGACAGGTTGCCGAAGCGCGCCTCGATGTAGCGGCCCTCCTCGTCGAACTCGTTCCAGCCGAGGCCCGAACGGATCTCGTCGGCCTCGCGCCGCGAATAGATCGCGACGCCGCTGTAGCCCTTGCGCGTGCTCGCGTCGCGGAAGTACGCGTGGTAGCCCTCGGGAATCAGTTCGGGCAGGCGCAGCTGGTGTTCCTGCGCCTTCGTCTCCTGCACGCACAGCACGTCGGCGTCGCGCGCGTGGAACCAGTCAATGAAGCCCTTCTTCGCGGCGGAGCGCCAGCCGTTGGCGTTGAAGCTGATGACGCGCATGTCGTATCCGTGGAGAGCCGCCGGCCGCCGACGGCGACCGGGCGCCAAGCGTAGCGCCTGCCTGCTTTACGATGCCGGTCTCCCGTCGACGCGTTCCGACCATGGCCGACCACCGCACCCGCTTCCTCGACCTCGCGCTGCGTGCCGATGCCCTGCGCTTCGGCGAGTTCACGCTGAAATCCGGCCGCACCAGCCCGTACTTCTTCAATGCGGGGCGCTTCGACTCCGGCGCGTCGCTGGCCGGGCTTGCCGCCTGCTACGCGGACGCGGTGGACGCCGCGGGGATCGATTTCGACGTGCTGTTCGGCCCGGCCTACAAGGGCATCCCGCTCGCCACCGCGCTCGCCTGCGAGTTCGCACGCCGCGGCCGCGACCTGCCGGTGGCGTTCAACCGCAAGGAAGCCAAGGCGCATGGCGAGGGCGGGATGCTCATCGGCGCCCCGCTCGACGGGCGCCGCGTGCTGATCGTGGACGACGTGATCACCGCGGGCACCGCGATCCGCGAGGCGCTCGGCCTGATCCGCGACGCGGGCGGCGTGCCGGCGGGCATCGTGATCGCGCTCGATCGCGAGGAGGCCGTGGACCCGACGCGGTCCCGACGTTCCGCGGCACAAACGGTCGCGGACGAGCAGGGGCTGCCGGTGGTCGCGGTCGCGCGTCTGTCCGACCTGCTGGACTACACGGCCGGCGGCGCGCTGGAGGCCCAGCGTGAGCGGCTCGTCGCGTATCGTGCCGCCTACGGTTGCGGCTGACGGCCGCTGGCGCGAAAGTTGCTTGGTTCCACGTCGACCCCTTCCGTCGCACGGCCCTCCATGACCCGTCCCGCCGCCCTCGCCTTCGTCCTCCTCGGCCTCGCCGGCGCCCTGCATGCGCAGGAGGCTCCGAAGAAGAAGCTCTACTGCTGGATGGACGGGGGCCGCAAGGTCTGCGGCGACGCCCTTCCGTCGAGCGCCGTGGACGCCGCGCGCACCGAGTTCAACGCCAAGAGCGGCATGGCGACGTCGCAGCTCGGGCGCGCGCTGACGCTCGAGGAGCAGGCCGCCGCCGCCGCGCAGGCCCGCGCCGAAGCCGAGCGGGCTGCCGCCGCCGAGGCCGAGCACCGCCGCATCATGGCGATGGTCACCAGCTTCCAGACCGAGGACGACCTGCGCCGAGCCTTCGAGGCCCGCGTCTCGCTCAACCGCGACGCGATCAAGACCGCGCAGATGGGCATCGACGGGCTGCGCCAGAGTCTCGTCGCGCTGCTGCAGCGCGCGGGCGAGGTCGAACTGCGCAAGAGCCCGGTGCCGAAGAAGCTGGCCGGCGACATCCGCACGCAGCATGGCCAGCTGCTCGCGCAGCAGGGCGCCCTGGCGGGCCTGCAGCGCGAATCGCAGTCGATCCGCGCCCAGCTCGACGAAGCCGTCGAGCGCTATCGCGAGCTGAAGCCGCAGCCGGCCGTGCCGATGGCCGCCACGCAGGGCTGAGCCTTCGCGCTGGGCTGCAGTCGCGGGGACGCGTCACGCTGATCGCGGGGCCGAGCGGTAGCCCACCGCACCCGCGCGCGAGGCGGCGACGCCGGCAGAAACTCGAACGCTGCACCGCTCGCAGCACCTGCGGGACGCGCAGATCGACGTCCTACTGGGCCTTGCCGCGGCCGATCATGCGTGCAGGCCGCGGTGCCGGGTCTGCGGGAGTCGCGACGTTCAAGCCATGAAGTCGATCCGAGACCAGCGGGCCGCCTCAGGGCAGCAGCACGATTCCGAAAGGTTTGACCGCCCACGCGGTGAGCGCGAAGCAGGCCACGGTGATCGCCGCCGAGGCCGCGAGGGTCGGCCAGAATCCGATCCGCGACAGCAGCCACGGAAAGACCAGGAACATCGGCAGCGTCGGCAGCACGTACCAGAACGTGTACCAGGCGTGGTTCGCGAGCTTGGCCTGCGGCTGCTTCTCCACATGCAGCCAGACCAGCGCGAGCACCGTGACGAGCGGCAGCGCGGCGATGAAGCCGCCGAGCCGGTCGCTGCGCTTGGCCGCTTCGCTGATCGCGACGACGAGCGCCGCGGTCAGCAGGTACTTCACGGCCAGCCAGCCCATCGCGTCAGAACGGAAGCGCGAGGTCGGGCTGCAGCGCGACGATCTGCTCGCGGAACGCGTCCTGGATCCGCGTGAGCGCGGCCTGGCTGTCGGCATCGAAGCGCATCACCAGCACCGGCGTGGTGTTGGACGCCCGCACCAGTCCCCAGCCGTCCGGCCAGTCCACGCGCAGGCCATCGATCGTCGACAGGCGCGCGCCCTCGAACTTCGCTTCCGCCTGGAAGCGCTCGACGAACGCGTGCGGGTTGCCGTTCGGGGCGTCGACCTTGATCTCCGGCGTCGACACGCCGTTGGGCAGCGCGTTGAGCGTCTCGGTCGGCGTGCGCGGACTCGCGGCGAGGATCTCCATCAGGCGCGCCGCGGCGTAAACGCCGTCGTCGAAGCCGTACCAGCGCTCCTTGAAGAAGAAGTGGCCGCTCATCTCGCCGGCGAGTTCGGCATCGGTCTCGCGCATCTTCGCCTTGATCAGCGAATGGCCCGTCTTCCACATCAGCGGCGAGCCGCCGTGGCGGAGCACGTGGCCCGGCAGTCGACCGGTGCACTTCACGTCGAACAGGATCACCGCGCCGGGATTGCGCTCGAGCACGTCCGCCGCGAACAGCATCAGCAGGCGGTCGGGATAGATGTTCTCGCCGCCGCGCGTGACCACGCCCAGCCGGTCGCCGTCGCCGTCGAAGGCGATGCCGAGGTCCGCATCCATGCGCTCGACCATCTGCACGAGGTCGTTGAGGTTGTGCGGCTCGCTCGGGTCCGGATGGTGGTTCGGGAACGTGCCGTCGATCTCGCAGAACAGCGGGATCACTTCTGCGCCGATCGCCTCGAGCACGCGCGGGCCGATCTCGCCGGCCACGCCGTTGCCGGCGTCGAGCACCACCTTGAGCGGGCGGTCGATCTGGATGTCGGCGGCGATGCGCTGGACGTAGTCGTCCGCGATGTCCTGCTGTTCGATGTTGCCGGGCGTCGACGCCGTATGCAGGCGGTCCTCGGCGATGCGTGTGTACAGGTCCATGATCGAATCGCCCGACAACGTCTCGCCGCCGACCACGATCTTGAAGCCGTTGTAGTCCGGCGGATTGTGGCTGCCGGTGACCGAGACGCAGGAGCCCGCGCGCAGGTGGTAGGCGCCGAAGTAGATGACGGGCGTCGGCGCCATGCCGATGTCGATGACGTTGCGGCCGGCGCGGCGCAGGCCGGTGACCAGGCCTTCGACGAGCGCGGGCCCGGACAGTCGACCGTCGCGGCCGACCACGATGTCGCGCAGGCCCTGCTCCTGCATCACGCTGCCGATCGCCTGGCCGATCAGCTCGGCGATGCCGGCGTCCAGGCTCTGGCCGACGATGCCGCGGATGTCGTACGCGCGGAACACGCCGCGATCGAGCGCCAGCGACTGCTTCACCGCATCCGGACGCGACTCGGTCGGCAGCGGCGGCGCGGCGGGGCCGAGCACGTCGGCGAGCGTGGGGGCATCGTCGGCCTCGACGACACCACTGCTGCCGCGTCGCGCGAGCAGGCGCGGTGCGGAGGCGATCGCCGCGGCGGCGAGCAGGCTGAGCAGCGAGGCGATCGCGCATCCGATGGAACCGAGCCCGAACGGGCCGCCCGCGACGTCCGGCACCGCGGCGGCGACGCGCAGCTCGGTGCCCGGGATCTTGGCGGCCAGCGACTCGGCGCTCTCGGCGAGGGCGTTGTCGCCGCGTTCGATCAGCGTGGCGCCGCCCTGGCGTAGCGCGAGGTAGTTGTCGTCACCGACGTCGGCCGACTGCAGCGCGTCGGCGATGCGCTCGATCGGCAGGCGGACGAAGGCGACCGCGGGCGTGGTGCCGGCGGTCACCGGCGCGGCAAGGCCCACGAACGTCCCCGCGCCTTCGCGCAGGGCCCAGGCCACCGGCTTGCCGGTCGCGACGGCCGATTCGAGCGCGGCGACGTGGCCGTAGCTCGGACCCTTGGCCCCCGGCTGGCCGAGCGCCGCGTAGGCGTCGCCGAGTTCGGCGGGCCGTACCTCGCCGCCGGTGGCACCCGGCCAGCCCGCGGTGAGCTGCTCGGCAGCGCGGTCCATCAGGCCGCGCGCCAGCGCGTCGCGCACGCCCGGGCTTTCGAGCTGTGCGGCGAAGCGCTTCTGCGCGGCGGCGACGGCCGAGCCGACCGAGTCGGCGACGCGGTCGCGCTCGGACTGCACCGTGCTGCGCCGGGCCTCGTCGCGGTACTGCGCCCAGGCATTCCAGCCGAACCAGCCCGCGAGCAGCAGCGCGAGGCCGGCGCCCAGCGGGATCAGCGGCTTTAGTCGGTCGGCATGGGCTTGCGGCATTGCGGTCACTCCGGGTTGTCAGCGCACGCCGGTGTGGCCGAAGCCACCTTCGCCGCGTTCACTGGATTCGAATTCGTCCACCACCGAGAAACGCGCCCGCACGATCGGCAGCACGACGAGCTGGGCGATGCGATCGCCCGGCTCGATCGTAAAAGCCGCGTCGCCGCGGTTCCAGACGCTGACCATCAGGGGCCCCTGGTAGTCCGCGTCGATCAGGCCGGTGCCGTTGCCGAGCACGATGCCGTGTTTATGCCCCAGCCCGGATCGCGGCAGGATGACGGCGCACAGCGTGGGGTCGCCGATGTGGATCGACAGCCCGGTCGGCACGAGGTGCGTTTCGCGCGGCGCGATGGCGAGCGGTGCGTCGAGCGCGGCGCGCAGGTCGACGCCGGCGCTCGCCGGCGTCGCGTATTCGGGCAGCGGCCAGCCCGCGCCGTAGCGCACATCGAGCAGTCGCACCTGGATCACGCGGTCGCTCATGCGAGCCGGGCCTCCACCAGGTCGAGCAGGCCGCAGGCGATGTCGCACTTCGCGCCGGGGCCGAGCGTGGTCGCGCCCGTCGCGTCGTAGACCACCAGCGTGTTCTCGTCGCTCTCGAAGCCGCTGCCTTCCACGCCGACGCGGTTGGCCGCGATCAGGTCGAGCTTCTTCGCGACCAGCTTGCCGCGCGCATAGGTCTCGACGTCGTGCGTCTCGGCGGCGAAGCCGACCACGAGGCGCGGGCGACGTTCGTGCGCGGCGACCTCGGCGAGGATGTCGCGCGTGCGCACCAGCTGCAGGGTCACGCCGTCCTGCCCGGGCTGCTTCTTGAGCTTGCTGGGCGAGATGGCGACGGGCGTGTAGTCGGCCACCGCGGCGGCGCCGATGTAGACGTCGCAGGGCAGCGCCGCGATCACCGCATCGTGCATCTGCGCCGCGCTGCGCACGTCGACGCGGCGCAGCCCATGTGGCGTCGCGAGCGTGACCGGGCCGGCGACGAGCAGCACGTCGGCCCCGCGCGCGGCCGCCGCGGCGGCCACGGCGAAACCCATCTTCCCGCTGCTGCGGTTGCCGAGGAACCGCACCGGATCGAGATCCTCGAAGGTCGGGCCCGCGCTGACCACGACGCGTCGCCCGGCGAGCGCGCTCATGCGGCGTCTCCGGCCAGTGCGCGCACGATCTCCATCGGCTCGGCCATGCGGCCCTCGCCGATCTCGCCGCAGGCCTGGTCGCCGGCGGCCGGGCCGATCACGAGCACGCCACGCATGCGCAGCGTCGCCACGTTCGCCTGCGTGGCCGGGTGGGCCCACATCACGCGGTTCATCGCCGGCGCCACCGCGATCGGCGCCTCGGTGGCGAGGCAGAGCGTGCTGACAAGGTCGTCGGCGAAGCCGTGCGCGAGCTTCGCAAGGGTGTTCGCCGTCGCCGGCGCCACGACGACGACCGTCGCCCAGCGCGCGAGCTCGATGTGGCCCATCGCGGCTTCGGCGTGCTCGTCCCACAGCGACGTGCGCACGGGTTCGCCCGACAGCGCCTGGAACGTCGCGGCGCCGACGAAGCGCTGCGCGTTGTCGGTCATCGCCACGCGCACGACCGCGCCGGCATCGCGCAGGCGACGCACGAGGTCGGCGGCCTTGTAGGCGGCGATGCCGCCGCTCACGCAGAGCAGGATGCGGTGGCCCGAAAGCGCGGTCACGGGGCGGAAAAATCCGACGGGGAATGCGGTCGACAGCTTACCCGAACGGCCGCCGTCGCCCGACGGCCGCGGCCGCGCCGACCGCGTTCAATGGCGGTCGACGGAACGACATCGTCCACGGAAGGACACCATGCACATCCGCGACTGGCCCGCCGACGAACGCCCGCGCGAGAAGCTGCTCGCCCGCGGCGCCGGCGCGCTCTCCGACGCCGAACTCGTCGCACTGTTCCTGGGCTCCGGCCTGCGCGGGCAGGACGCCGTGGCCACGGCGCGCACGCTGCTGGCCGACCACGGGCCGCTGCGACGCCTGCTCGAGCACGGGCCCACCGGGCTCGCGAAGCTGCGCGGCGTGGGCCCGGCGCGCGCCTGCGCGCTGGCCGCGGCGCTGGAGATCGGGCATCGCGTGCTCGCCGCCGACCTCGAGCGCGGCGAGGCGCTGAAGGACCCGCCCACCGCCGGTCGCCTGTTCGCCGGGCGCCTGCGTCCGCACGACCACGAGGTGTTCGCGGCGATGTTCCTCGACACGCGGCACCGGATGCTCGCCTTCGAGGAGATGTTCCACGGCACGCTGGACGGCGCCGAGGTGCATCCGCGCGACGTCGTCCGCCGCGCGCTCGCGCACAACGCGGCGGCGGTGATCGTCGGCCACAACCACCCGAGCGGGAATGCCGAGCCCAGCGCCGCCGACCGCTCGGTGACGGCGCGGCTCAAGCAGGCACTCGCGCTGGTGGACGTCCGACTTTTGGACCATTTCGTGGTCGGTGACGGGCCGCCGGTGTCGATGGCGGCGCGGGGCTGGGTGTGATGGGTGGCTGGCCGCGCCCGGTTCCCGTTCCTTGGCCGGGCGCGGCCGGTGCACCGTTATGGCTCTGGAGGGGCGGTGGCCCGTCGCCGAAGGGCGAGCCAGCGGGTTGGCGAGCCGTTCGCTGCAGTCGCGACAGGTCGTCACTCGCGGCGCGGACGTGGATCGCGGCGCCGTACAATGCCGCCCCGTCCCGCAGTCCCGGACCGCCCGTGAAATCCACCCTCCGCGCCCTGGTCGAGCAGGCCATCGATGCCCTGCGCGCCGCCGGCACGCTCCCGGCCGATGCCGCCACGCCCGATTTCGTCATCGAGCGGCCGAAGAACCGTGCGCAGGGCGATTTCTCGACCAATGCGGCGATGCTGCTGGCCAAGCCGGCGAAGTCGAACCCGCGCGCGATCGCGCAGGCCCTCGTCGACGCGCTGCCGCCGAACGGCGAGATCGCCTCGGTCGAGATCGCCGGCCCGGGCTTCATCAACTTCCGCGTCGCCGAAAGCGCCTGGCGCGCGAACGTGCGCGACATCGTGGCGCTGCGCGAGCGCTACGGCCGCAACGACGGCGGCGCCGGCCGCCGCGCGGGCGTCGAATACGTGTCGGCGAACCCGACCGGCCCGCTGCACGTCGGCCACGGCCGCGCGGCGGTGATCGGCGACTGCATCGCGCGCGTGCTCGAGGCCAACGGCTGGGCCGTGGCGCGCGAGTTCTACTACAACGACGCGGGCGTGCAGATCCAGAACCTCGCCATCAGCGTCCAGGCGCGTGCCCAGGGCCGCGGCCCGGACGACGCCGGCTGGCCGGAGGACGGCTACCGCGGCGACTACATCAAGGACGTGGCCGCCGCCTACCTGCGCGGCGACAGCGTCGAGGTGGAAGGCCACACCGTCGTCGGCGCGAAGGATCCGGGCGATCTCGACGCGATCCGCGCGTTCGCCGTCGCCTACCTGCGTCGCGAGCAGAACCTCGACCTCGAGGCCTACGGCGTGAAGTTCGACGTCTACTTCCTCGAAAGCTCGCTCTACACCGACGGCAAGGTGGAGGAAACCGTGCGCGAACTCATCGCGCACGGGCACACGTACGAGGATGGAGGCGCGCTGTGGCTGCGCACCACCGACTTCGGCGACGACAAGGACCGCGTGATGCGCAAGTCCGACGGCACGTACACCTACTTCGTGCCGGACGTCGCGTATCACCTGAGCAAGTGGCAGCGCGGCTACGAACGCGCGATCACCGAGCTCGGCGCGGACCACCACGGCTCGCTGGCACGCGTGAAAGCCGGCCTGCAGGCGCTCGACACCGGCATTCCGCGCGGCTGGCCGGAATACGTGCTGCACCAGATGGTCACGGTGATGCGCGGCGGCGAGGAAGTGAAGCTGTCCAAGCGCGCCGGCAGCTACCTCACGCTGCGCGACCTGATCGACGAAGTCGGCAGCGACGCCGTGCGCTGGTTCCTGATCGCGCGCAAGCCGGACTCGCAGCTCACGTTCGACATCGACCTCGCGCGCAGCCAGTCGATGGACAATCCGGTGTACTACGTGCAGGTCAGCCACGCGCGCATGTGCGGGCTGATGCGCCAGCTGAAGGAGCGCGGCCTGTCGTTCGACCTCGACGACGGCCTCGCCCGTCCGTTCGAGCTCGACGAGGCGACGCACGAGCTCGTTGCGATGCTCTCGCGCTACGCCGAGGTCGTCGAGACCGCCGGCCGCGACCTCGAACCGCACCAGCTCGCCGCCTACCTGCTCGAACTCGCGCAGGCGTTCCAGTCGTACTACAACGACCACCAGTTCCTGGTCGACGACGCGACGGTGCGCAATGCGCGCCTCGCGCTCGCTTCAGCAACCCGTCAGGTCATTTCCAATGGACTGGGCCTGCTGGGCGTCTCCGCCCCCGAGGTGATGTAAGTGGCAGCAAAGCGCGGCAAGACCCAGGCGCGTCGCTCCGGCGGCGGTGGTGGCGGTAAATCCGGCGGCCTGCCGGGCTGGGCCTGGCTGGCGGTCGGCGTCGCGCTGACGCTGGTCGTCGTGCTCGCGGCGCCGCGGCTCATGGGCCCGAAGAAGGACGGCTTCTTCCGGCCGACGCCGAACCCGGACGCGCAGCCGCAGGCCGCGAGCGAGGAGGCGGTGGTCGACGAGGATGTCGTCGCCGATCGCCCGGCCACGCCGAAGCCGGCGGCCGACGACGCGTCGCGCAAGCAGGGCTTCGACTTCTACACGCTGCTGCCCGGCAAGGAAGTGCCGATGAGCGATGCCGAGCTCGCCGCGAGCGAGCAGGCCGAGAAGGCGCGCGAACAGGCGCCGAAGCCGGCCGAGGCCACGCCCACGAGCGCTACTGCGACCGCGTCCGATGCGCGTCCGCTGCCGGCCCCGGTCGACGAAGCCGCGCCGCGCCCGGCGACGACGGAGGCGACCCCGGCCGCGCGGCCGTCCACCCCCGCCGCGACGGCGACGACTGCCGCATCGACGGCGCCGGCCGCGACGCCCGCCGCCAGCGACACGCCCTACATCCTGCAGGCCGGTGCCTTCCAGGCCTCGGGGCAGGCCGAGGAGCTCAAGGCGAAGATCGCGCTGCTCGGGCTGGGCGCGCGCGTGGAGTCGGCCAAGATCGGCGGTCGCACTGTCTTCCGCGTGCGCATGGGGCCGTACGGCACCGCGGGCGAACTCGCCGAGGCCAAGCGCAAGCTCGCCAGCGGCGGGCTGTCGGCGATGGCGGTCCGCACACAGTAACCGACGGCGCGGCACCGGCGGCCGCTAGACTCGCGGCAGCCCTCCGGAGTCCGCGCATGCATCCGACCCGTCGCCTCGCCGCCTGCACCCTCGCCGCGCTCGTGCTGCTCGCGCTCGGCGGCCTCGGCCTGCTGATGCGGGGCAACGCGGTGGGATGGATGTCGCCGCTCGGGCTCGTCTCGCCCTGGGACCTGGTGGCCACCGCGATCGCGATGGTCGCGGGCGGCGTCGTGGCGCGCCGGGACTTCGTGGTGCCGGCGGTGCTGATCGTGCTGGTGGTCGGCATCGCGGGCGCGGTCGGGGCCTATGTCGCCGCCCCGCCGCGAGTCAGCGGCGTCGGCCGCTGGCTGCTGCACAACACCCTGCTGCAACTCGCGCTGTCGATGCTGGTCGCCGGCGTCGCCGCGCGCGCCGGCGAGCGGCTCGCCGCCCGCCACGCGGCGTGAGCCTCAGCGCGCGCGCTTGAGCGTGATCAGCGAGGACGTGTCGGACTCGCCGAGGCCGCGCTCGGTCACCAGTTCGGAATAATCGGCGAGCGCCTGGTCGATCACCGCGGTGCGGATGCCGGCTTGCTGCGCCATGCCCTGCACGATGCGCAGGTCCTTCAGCATGTGCGCGTTCTTGAAGCCGGGCGCGAACTCCTCGCGCAGCATCGTCGCGCCGCGCTTGTCGAGGAACCAGTTCGCGGCGGCGCCGGCCATCAGCGTGGGCAGCAGGCGCTCGGCGTCGAGGCCGAGTTTCTCGCCGAGCGCGAGGCCTTCGCAGACGGCTTCGTTGATGCCGGCGACGAGCACCTGGTTGACGGCTTTCGTCGCCTGCCCGGCGCCGTTGCCGCCCATGTGCGAAATGCGCGCGGCATAGCACTCCAGTACGGCGCGGACCTTCTCGATCACCGCTTCGTCGCCGCCCGCCATCACCGAAAGGCGACCGTTGCGCGCACCTTCGACGCCGCCGGAGACCGGCGCGTCCAGGAAGCCGATGCCGTGCTCGGCGCACATCGCCGCGGCCCGTCGCGCGGTGTCGACCGACACCGTCGAATGGTCGATGACCACGGTGCCCGGGCGCAGCACGTCGGCAAGGCCGGCGACGTTCTCGAGCACGTCCGCGTCGAGCGGCACGCACAGCGCGACCACGTCGCAGTCGGCGAAGTTCTGCGCCGAGCGCGCGGCGCGCACGCCGAGTTCGGCCGCGAGCGCGTCCGCCTTGTCCTGCGTGCGCGTGCCGACGACGTTGAGCAGGCCGCGCGCATGCACGTGGCGCGCCATCGGTGCGCCCATCGCGCCGAGGCCGATGAATCCGGTTTTCATGTTGCGTCCCCCGCGCCGTCAGTCGAACGGCGCGTCATCGAGATAGGTATAGCCGGTGAGACCCGCTTCGAGGGCCTCGTTGAGCCGCTGCGCTTCGTCGGCGGCGAGCCCGGCGGCCACGACCTTGTCGCGGTAGGCCTGCCGGAGCCGGGCGATATCGTACCCGACGTAGTCCAGCATCACGTCGATCGTGTCGCCGCGGCGCTGCTGCACGAACTCGAAGCCCTGCTCATCCACCTGAACGGCCACCGCGTCGGTGTCGCCGAACAGGTTGTGGATGTCGCCCAGGATCTCCTGGTAGGCGCCGACGAGGAAGAAGCCGATCCGGTAGACCTCGCCGCGGCGGGGCGCGTGCACCGGCATCGAGGTCGACAGCGTCTCGTTCTCGACGTAGGTATCGATCCGGCCGTCGGAATCGCAGGTGAGGTCGGCGATCACGCCGCGGCGCGTCGGCGCCTCGTTGAGGCGCTCGACCGGCACGATCGGGAACACCTGCTGGATCGCCCAGACGTCGGGCATCGACTCGAACACGCTGAAGTTGACGAAGTACTTGTCGACCAGCCGCTCGTTGAGCTCGTCGAGCACCTCGCGCTGCGTCTTCTCCAGCGGATTCAGGCGGGCGCGGACGCCGTGCAGGATCGCGTAGTAGAGATCGTCGATGCGCGCGCGGTGCACGAGGTCGAGCTGGCCGACCGCGTACGCGTCGAGCCCTTCGGCGTGGTAGTGCGTGGCCTCGTGGAACAGCTCGACCGCCGGGCGCGTCTGCAGCTCGGCATGCACGCTGCGCAGGTGGCGGATCACCAGCGGCTCGTCGTCGTGCGCGTCCGGCACGCGGCCTTCGGGCGCGCGCTCGACCTCGCTGACGTTGGTGACCAGCACCGCATGGTGCGCGGTCATCGCACGGCCGCATTCGGTGACGATGCGCGGCGGCGCGAGGCCGTTCTGCTCGCAGGCATCGGCGAGCGGCTGAACGATGTTGAGCGCGTACTGGCGCACGCCGTAGTTGATCGAGTAGTAGCTGCGCGAGCGGGTGCCTTCGTAGTCGACGCCGAGGCCGCCGCCGACGTCCATCCAGCGCACGTTCGCGCCGAGCTTGGACAGCTCGATGAAGTACCGCACCGCCTCGCGCATGCCGTTGGCGATGTCGCGGACGTTGCTGATCTGCGAGCCCATGTGGAAATGCAGCAGGCCGAGGCAGTCGCCCATGCCGGCATCGCGCAGGCGCTTCCAGAGGTCGAGCACCTGGCGCGGCGAGAGGCCGAACTTGGCCTTGTCGCCGCCGCTGTTCTGCCACTTGCCGGCGCCGAGCGACGCGAGCCGCATGCGCACGCCGAGCCCGGGCTTCACGCCGAGCGCCTGGGCTTCCTCGATGACGAGCTGCAGCTCGGACGGCTTCTCGACCACGATGAAGGTCTCGAGCCCGAGCTTGCGGCCGATCAGCGCGAGGCGGATGTACTCGCGGTCCTTGTAGCCGTTGCAGACGATCAGCCCACCGGGGCGCGAGAGCGCCATGACCGCCATCAGCTCGGGCTTGCTGCCGGCCTCGAGGCCGAACCCGTCGCCCATGTTCGAGGCGAGGGTGCCGGCGACGGATTCGTGCTGGTTGACCTTGATCGGATAGACCGCGGTGTAGCCACCGCCGTAGCCGGTCTCGCCGATCGCCCAGGCGAACGCCTCCTGCAGCTTGCGCAGGCGGTCGGACAGGATCTGCGGGAAGCGCACCAGCAGCGGCAGCTGCGCGCCGCCCTCGAGCGCACGGTCGACCGCCTCGGCCAGCGCGATCGACGGGCCGCCGCTGCCCTGCGGATGCACGCTCACCCGACCCTGCGCATCGACGTCGAAGTAACCCTCCGACCAGTGCGGGATCGAGTACGTGGTGCGGGCGCGGTCGAGCGACCAGTCGGACATGGGACGATCCCGGCGAGGAAGGCGCGCATTCTAGGGCCACCGGCGTGACCGGCCGCCGACCCCGACGGGCGGCGGCCTTCAGTCCGGCCGGCGCCAGCCGATGACGGACGGGCCGGCGACCGCCTCGTCCTGCCGAACTCCGCCACGGACGCCCGTGACCCGACCTTCCGCCATCGCCCTCGTGCTGCCCGCGTTGCTCGCCCTGGCGATGTCGGCGTGGGCCGTGCCGTCGGCCGCCGGCTTCGATCGGCTGCTCGCGCAGCTCGACGATGGCGACGTCGGCGTGGACGACGAGGCGCAGTCGCGCGCGGCACTCGCACAGCTGCGCGAACGGCTGCCGGCCGGCGACGCCGGGCGTGCCCGGCTGTACCGGAGCGCGGAATGCGCGCTCGCCTACCGGCACGATTCGCGGCGCGCCGTCGAGGTGGCGCGTCGCGGGATCGGCGAATCGCGGCGCGCGCGGGACAGCGCGGCGGAGTCGCGGTTCGAGGTCTGCAGCGGCCTCGCCTACGAGACGTTCGACACGCGCGCCGCGCTGGCGGCCTACGACCGCGCGCTCGTCGCCGCACGGCGGGCCGAGCAGCGCGCGCTGGTCGGGGACGCGCTGGTGCTGCGCGGCGGGATCTTCTCGCTGCAGGGGCAGCAGGCCGCGGCACTCCGGGACTTCCTCGCCGCGCAGGCGACCTACGACCGCGCCGGCCTGGCACGGCGCTCGGAAGCCAACCTGCTCAACGTCGGCATGGCCTACCGGCGCATGGGGCTGTACGCGCAGGCGCTCGCCCACCTGCGCGAGTCGGAGGCCTGGGCGCGGCGGCTCGGCCGGTATCCGGACGCCTACAGCGCGCTCATGCAGCAGGGGTATGCGCACGAGGAGCACGGCGACGGGGCCGAGGCGGTACGTGTCTTCGAGCGCGCGCTGGCCCTGGCGGCGCAGGGCGACGGCATCGATCGCGGTTACGCGCATCTCGGCCTCGCCCATGCGTGGATCGCGGCGGGCGATGCGGCGCAGGCGCGCCTGCATGTCGCGCAGGCACGCCGCGAACTCGCGCTCGACCGCACCGCCGACAACGAGCCGATGCTCGACCAGGCCGACGGCCTCGCGCTCGCGATGCAGGGGCGCCATGCCGAGGCGCTCGACGCCTTCGACCGCGCCGAGCCGCTGGTGCGCCGGCAGGGCAACCTCCGCTACCTCGCCGACCTGCACCGGGCCCGTGCGCGCAGCGAGGAGGCGATCGGCCGCCCGGCCGCCGCGCTGCTCGACCTGCGCGCGTTCGATGCGCTCGCCACGCGCCTGCGCGAGGACGCCGACGACCAGCGCGTGAGCCTGTGGCGCATGCGCTTCGACGCCGACCGCCGCGCGCTCGAGCGCGCCCGGCTCGAGCACGCCCGGCTGCTGCGCGAGCGCGAGATCCGCGGCCTCGAGCGCGAACGCGGCTGGCGGCTGTTCGCGCTGCTGCTGGGCGCGGTGGTCGCGGGCCTCCTCGCCGCGCTCGCCCTGCAGCAGGCGCGCGAGGGCCGTCGCCTGCACCGGCTGGCCCTCACCGACCCGCTGACCGCGCTGGCCAATCGTCGCGCGATCCTGCGAAGGGCGCAGGACGCCTTCCGCGAGGCGCGGCGCCACGGACGGCCGCTGGCGGTGGTCGCCCTCGACCTCGACCACTTCAAGCGCGTCAACGACGCCCATGGCCATGCAGCGGGCGACGCCGCCCTCGCCTCGGCCGCGCGCGCGTTCGCCGCGGTGCTGCGCCCGGGCGACCGGCTGGGGCGCATCGGTGGCGAGGAGTTCCTCGCGGTGCTGCCGGACACCTCCGCCGCCGAGGCCGCCGCCATCGCCGAGCGCCTGCGCGCGGCCCTGGCCGGCATGGAGCCCGCCGCCGCCGGGCTCGCCGTGCGCACCAGTGCGGGCGTGGCCGCGATCCAGCCGGTCGACCGCCGCCTGCAGGACC
>NZ_BAAGAB020000050.1:0-21585 GCF_047159895.1 Lysobacter xanthus | reverse complement strand
GCTCGCACGGCTGCTGCGGTGGTCGCGCCGTCATCCGCTGCTCGGGCGCTACGCGGTCGCCCTCGTCGACCCCAACCGGCCCGAGTCGGCCTCCTTGCTGATGCTGGCCCTCTGCCTCCTGCTGATCAGCTGGGGCTGGTTCTCGCTCGCCGCGCTGCTGCTCGCCAACGGCGGGCCGCTCGGCCTCGACTACAGCGTCCACGAGACGATGATGGCGCTGCGCAATCCGCTCGCCGACCGCCTGATGGCCGCGCTGGCGAGCCTCGGCGACGCGCAGGTGCTCGGGCCCGCGGTGGCGGTGGCGCTGCTCTACCTGCTGTGGCGCCGACGCTGGATGGCGGCCGCGCACTGGCTCGCGGCGGTGGTGTTCGGCCTCGCGCTCACCGCGCTGCTGCAGGCGGTGGTCGACATGCCGAGGCCGCCCACGGCGCCCCCGGGCTTCGGCTTCCCGTCGGTGGCGGTGACGATGATGACCGTGGTGCTGGGCTTCTTCGCGGTGCTGATCGCCCGCGAGCTGCCCGGTCGCCGCCGCGTCTGGCCATACCTGCTGGCCGGCGTGCTGACGACGCTGGTCGCGTTCGCGCGCCTCTACTTCGGCGCGCACTGGGTCAGCGACGTGCTGGGCGGCACGCTGTTCGGCATCGGCTGGCTGCTCGTGCTGGGCCTCGCGTACCGGCGCCACGTCTCGCGCTCGTTCTGGATGCGCCCGCTGGCGACGCTGTTCTACGTCACGCTGGCGCTCGCCGCGCTCTGGCACGCGCCGCGGGCCTCGGCGCCGATGCTCGCCCGCTTCGCGCCGCCGTCGGCGTCGCTCGTGCTCGATGCGGAGGGCTGGTGGCGCGAGGACTGGCGGCGACTGCCCGCGCTGCGCGACGAGCATGCGCGGCACGGCGGCTGGCCGCTGAACGTGCAGGTGGCCGGCGACCTGGCGACCGTGCAGCGCACGCTGGTCGCACGCGGCTGGCGCGTGCAGCCGCAGGCGGACTGGACCGGCGTGCTGGGCCTGCTCGATGACGACCGCCCGCCGCAGCGGCAGCCGGTGCTCGCGGCGAGCCTCGACGCACGCCCCGAGGTGCTGCTCCTGGTCCGCGACGGCGCGCGCTTCGACGAGCGCTTCGTGCTTCGCCTGTGGCGCGCGCCGGCGGTGCTCGGCGACGGCCGGCCCCTGTGGCTCGGCACGGCGCAACGCCTCGTGCTGACGCGTCCGTTCGACGCGCTGGCGATGTGGCGCCCGCAGCCGTTCACCGCCTCGGATGCGATGCCGGCCTTCGACGCGCTCCGGGCCCTGCCCAACCGCGTGGAGTCGACGCCCGCAGGCGTCGATGTCCTGCGCGTGCGCGCGCCGCGCTGACGGCTCAGCCGCCGGCCGGGATCACGCCGTCCTTCTGAAGGAGTGCGAGGAAGCGGCGCGGCGCGCCGTCGAAGCCGCCGTTGGACATGAAGACCACATGGTCGCCGAGGTGCACGCGATTGCGCAGTTCGCGCAGCATCGTGTCGACGTCGGGTACCGCCAGCGCATCGCCACGCAGTCCTTCGACGACCTTGGTCGCATCCCATTGCAGCTCCGGGCGATGCAGGAAGACGACGATGTCGGCCTGCGCGAGCGACGGCGCGAGCGCCTCGGCGTGCGCGCCCAGCCGCATCGAATTGCTGCGCGGCTCCATCGCCACCGCGATGCGCGCGTCGCCGACCTTGCTGCGCAGGCCCTCGAGCGTCGTCTCGATCGCGGTCGGATGGTGGGCGAAGTCGTCGTAGATGCAGACGTCGCCGACGATGCCGACGACTTCCATGCGCCGCTTGACGCTGCGGAAGCGCAGCAGCGACGGGATGACCTTGCGCGGCTCGACGCCCACCGCGTTCACCGCGGCCAGCGCGGCGAGCGCGTTCATGACGTTGTGGCGGCCCAGCAACGACCACTCCACCGTGCCGACCTCCTGCCCGCCGTGCAGCACCACGAACTTCGAGCCGTCGGGCTCGACGAGGCGCGCGGTCCAGTCGAAGGGCGTCTCGTTGACGTCGGCATCGGCGAGGCCGAACGTCTCCACCGGCGTCCAGCAGCCCATCGCCAGCACCTGCGCGATGCGCGCGTCGGCGCCGTTGACGATCAGGCGGCCGCGGCGCGGCACGGTGCGCACCAGGTGGTGGAACTGCCGCTGGATCGACTCGATGTCCGGGAAGATGTCCGCGTGGTCGTATTCGAGGTTGTTGAGGATCGCGACCGTCGGACGGTAGTGCACGAACTTGCTGCGCTTGTCGAAGAACGCGGTGTCGTACTCGTCGGCCTCGACCACGAATTCCCTGCCGCTGCCGATGCGCGCGGACGTGCCGAAGTTCTCCGCCACGCCGCCGATCAGGAAGCCGGGATCGCGATGCGCGGCGTCCAGCAGGAAGGCGAGGATGGAGGTCGTGGTCGTCTTGCCGTGCGTGCCGGCGACCGCGAGCGTCTCGCGGCCGGGCAGCACGTTCTCGGCGAGCCACTGCGCGCCCGAGGTGTAGCGCATGCCGGTGTCGAGCACGTGCTCGACCGCGACGTTGCCGCGCGAGAGCGCATTGCCGATCACCACCTGGTCGCAGTCCGCGTCGATCCACTCGGGCGTGTAGCCGTGGCCGAGGTTGATGCCGAGCTGCTCGAGCTGGGTCGACATCGGCGGATAGATCGCCTGGTCGCTGCCCTGCACGTCGTGGCCGAGCTCGCGCGCGAGTGCGGCGACGCCGCCCATGAACGTGCCCGCGATACCGAGGATGTGGAGCTTCATAGGGAATCCGTGTGGCGGTTCCCGGCGACGCGGGAACGGGTCAAGGCGAGGACAGGCGGCTGTTCCGGCAGCCCGAACTCACGCATTCGCGCACGCGGTCCTGCAGGAAGCGCGTGCGCTCGATGGTGGTCTGCGTCGCGCAGTCGAGGTCGACGTAGAAACCGTCGCCCTTGCGCATCGAGCAGTCGTCGTTGCGCTGGCGCATCCACGCGAGTTGGCCCGCCTTGAGCGCCGACTTGCCCGCGGGGTCGAGCTTGCCATTGAGCGCCTTGAAGGCCGCGTTGAGGTCGACGTCGGCCTGCTGGTAGACCTTGTTGAGGCAGTACAGGCCGTCGAAGTCGTTGGTGACGCGGTCACAGGCCGAATTCGCGAAAGCGGCGCCGGAGGTGGCGAACAGCGCGAGGGCGATGAGTCCTTTCATGGTGGCGCTCCCTGGAAAAAGGTCAGCCGACTTCCTTCACCGGCGCGATCGCTTCAACGATGCGGGTGAACACGTCGTCCAGCGAGCCCACGCCGTCGACGACCTTGAGCTGGCCGTGCTGGCGGTAGTACTCGACGACGGGCGCGGTGGAGTCGTTGTAGATCTGCAGGCGCTTGCGGACGGACTCAGGGCTGTCGTCCTCGCGGCCCTCCGCCTTGGCGCGGCCGGCGATGCGCTCGACGAGCAGCTCGGTCGGGACGTCGAGGAACACCGCATGGTCCATCGGCTGGCCGATGCGCTCGAGCAGCTGGCCCATCGCGCCGGCTTGGACCAGGTTGCGCGGGTAGCCGTCAAGGATGAAGCCGCCGCGGGTGTCGGGCCGGGAGAACCGGTCCTCGAGCATGCCGAGGAGGATCGCGTCGCTGACGAGCTCGCCGCGGGCCATGATCTCCTTGGCCTCGAGCCCGAGCGGCGTGCCGGCGGCGACTTCCGCCCGCAGCAGGTCGCCGGTGGAGATGTGCGGTACCTGGAGGTGCTCCCGAAGGCGAGTCGCCTGCGTCCCCTTGCCCGAGCCCGGGGCTCCCAGAAGTACCAATCGCATTCGTCGCTCCCGATGCAGGAAACGGCACGTTCGCGGGCGCTCCACGCCGGGCGCCGCCGATGCCGTCATGATGGAGCCAGCTTACCGCATACCGTCCCGTTTACTGGAATTCCCATGGCCGCCGGAACCCTCCTCTACGCCCAGTCGGGCGGCGTCACCGCCGTCATCAACGCCACCGCCGCCGCGGTGATCGACACCGGCCGCCGCCATGGCCTGCGGGTGCTCGCGGGCCGCAACGGGATCCTCGGCGTGCTGCGCGAGGAGCTGGTGGACACGACGTCGCTGTCGGCCGCGACCGTCCGCGCGCTGTCCGAGACGCCGGGCGGGGCCTGGGGCTCCTGTCGCTACAAGCTCGGCAGCCTGGAGGCCGATCGCGCCAAGTACGAGCGCCTGATCGAGGTCTTCCGGGCGCACGACATCCGTTATTTCCTCTACAACGGCGGCAACGACTCGGCGGACACCTCGCTCAAGGTTTCGCGCATCGCCGAAGCGCTGGGCTACCCGCTGACCTGCGTCGGCGTGCCCAAGACGGTCGACAACGACCTCGCGGCCACCGACACCTGCCCGGGCTTCGGCTCGGCGGCGAAGTACACCGCCGTGTCGGTCCGCGAGGCGGCCTTCGACGTCGCCGCGATGGCCGAGACGTCGACCAAGGTCTTCGTCTACGAGGTGATGGGCCGGCACGCCGGCTGGCTCGCGGCGGCGGCCGGGCTCGCGGGGCATGGGCCGGACGAGGCGCCGCACCTGATCCTCTTCCCCGAGCGGCCCTATGACGAGGCCACCTTCCTCGCGAAAGTCGACGCGACGGTCGCGCGGGTCGGCTTCTGCGTGGTGGTCGCGAGCGAGGGCATCCGGACCGCCGACGGCACGTTCGTGGCCGACGCGGGCGGTGGCCAGGACGCGTTCGGGCATACGCAACTCGGCGGCGTCGCCTCGCTGCTGGCCGCGCGCGTCAAGGACGCCCTCGGCCACAAGGTGCACTGGACCCTGCCGGACTACCTGCAACGCTCGGCCCGGCACCTCGCCTCGGCGACCGACCTCAAGCAGGCGACCGCGGTGGGCCGCGCGGCGGTCGAGTACGCACTCAAGGGGCGCAATGGCGTCATGCCGGTGATCGTGCGGGCGCGCGACCGGCCCTATCGCTGGAGCGTCGAGCCCGCGCCGCTCGAGTCCGTCGCGAACCACGAGCGGACGATGCCCGACGACTTCATCCGCGAGGACGGCTACGGCATTACCGACGCCGCGCGTCGTTACCTCGAGCCGCTGGTGCGGGGCGAGTCGCCGCCCCGCTACGGCCGCGACGGCCTGCCGAAGTACGCGCGACTGCCGCAGCAGATCCTGCCGCGGCAGCTGGCGCCGTTCGAAGGCTGAGCGCGCTCAGCCGCAGGGCTTGCCTTCGAGCGCGACCGTCGCCGAATAGGCGGGCGTATGCACCGCCCCGCCGGCCGCGGCCTTCGCGTCCTGCAGGTAGAGGCGCGCGCGGCCCTGTGCGTCGAGCTTCGGCGGCGCGCCCGTGGCGGCCTTGCGCCAGACGCTGACCACGGCCTGCAGGCCGCTGCACGACTTCGACGGGATGCGCACCACGTCGTTGAGCGTCCAGCCCGAGGCCACGGACGGGTTCGCCTTGGCCGGATCGAGCAGGCGCGCACGCGCCTGGCAGGTCGGGCTGCTGCGCACCGGCGCGAACTTGTAGGGCGCGGCGGCGTCGCCGGTGAACGTGCCCTGCAGCCAGGCGCAGGCCTCCGGGATGCCGCGGACCAGGTGGGTGACGCCGTCGGCCTGCGGGCTGCCGACCGGACGCTGGATCTCCGGCGTAGCGGCACCGGCGGCGGTGGAGAACGCGGCGAGCAGGAGGACGGTCAGGCGCATGGGCGGGGCTCCGGAGGGACGCGGCAGGCTTGCACGCAGCCGCTGAACCGCATGTTCACCGGACCGCGCGGCGGCATCACGCAGCGCAGCATTGTTTGTCGAGGGCCCTGTGCCATAGTCCGGCGGTCCGCGCGGCGAAGGCCGCCGAGGCTTCAAAACACCGTTTTCCGATGTCCACTTTCGTACTGGGGAGGGGGGTTCATGCTGGAGCAACACGGTTTGACGCTGGCGGTGGCTTGCGCCGTCATCGCGATCCTCTACGGGATCATCTCGGCACGCTGGATCACCGCGCAGCCCGCAGGCAACGCGCGGATGCAGGAGATCGCCGGGGCCATCCAGGAGGGCGCGCGCGCCTATCTCAACCGCCAGTACACGACGATCGCGATCGCGGGCGTGGTGCTGCTGGTGCTCATCGGCATCTTCCTCAACTGGCCGACGGCGATCGGCTTCCTCGTCGGCGCGGTGCTCTCGGGCGCGGCCGGCTACATCGGCATGAACGTTTCCGTGCGCGCGAACGTCCGGACGGCGGAAGCGGCACGTCGCGGCATCGGCCCCGCGATGGACGTCGCGTTCCGCGGCGGCGCGATCACCGGCATGCTCGTGGTCGGCCTCGGCCTGCTGGGCGTCGCCGGCTACTTCGCGATCCTGCACATCCACATGGGCTACACCGAGGAGCAGTCGCTGCACGCGCTGGTCGGCCTCGCGTTCGGCTCGTCGCTGATCTCGATCTTCGCGCGCCTGGGCGGCGGCATCTTCACCAAGGGCGCGGACGTCGGCGCCGATCTCGTGGGCAAGGTCGAGGCCGGCATTCCCGAGGACGACCCGCGCAACCCCGCGGTCATCGCGGACAACGTCGGCGACAACGTCGGCGACTGCGCCGGCATGGCGGCCGACCTGTTCGAGACGTACGCGGTCACGATCATCGCGACGATGCTGCTCGGCGGCTTGGTCGCCGCCGAAGCCGGCACGCACGCGGTGCTCTATCCGCTGGTGCTCGGCGGCGTGTCGATCATCGCCTCGATCTTCGGCACGTTCGTGGTGAAGGTGCGGCCCGGCGGCTCGATCATGGGGGCGCTCTACCGCGGCGTCATCGTGTCGGCCGTGCTCGCGGCGATCGCCTTCTTCTTCGTGACCCAGCAGCTGATGGGCGATTCGAAGTACGGCGCGATGAGCCTCTACTACTGCGCGCTGATCGGCCTCGCACTGACGGGCGCGATCGTGTGGATCACCGAGTACTACACCGGCACGCAGTACAAGCCGGTGCAGCACGTCGCCCGCGCCTCGACGACCGGCCACGGCACCAACATCATCGCCGGCCTCGGCGTCTCGATGAAGTCGACCGCGCTGCCGGTGGTGGCGGTGTGCCTCGCGATCTGGGGCGCGTTCCACTTCGGCGGCCTCTACGGCATCGCCGTGGCGGCGACCTCGATGCTGTCGATGGCCGGCATGATCGTGGCGCTCGATGCGTACGGCCCGATCACCGACAACGCCGGCGGCATCGCGGAGATGAGCGAACTGCCGAGCGAGGTCCGCGACGTCACCGATCCGCTCGACGCGGTGGGCAACACGACGAAGGCCGTCACCAAGGGCTATGCGATCGGCTCCGCCGCGCTCGCCGCGCTCGTGCTGTTCGCCGACTACACGCACAACCTCGACGTCGCCAACCAGGTGCGGGCGACCGCCGCGGGTACGGTGGCGCAGGCCGCGACCTTCGACCTGTCCGACCACTACGTCATCATCGGCCTGCTCATCGGTGGCCTGATCCCGTACCTGTTCGGCGCGATGGCAATGGAAGCCGTCGGCCGCGCGGCCGGCGCGGTGGTCGAGGAAGTGCGCCGCCAGTTCCGCGAGATCCCGGGAATCATGGAAGGCACCGGCAAGCCGCAGTACGACCGCGCGGTGGACATGCTGACCAAGTCGGCGATCAAGGAAATGATCATCCCTTCGCTTCTTCCCGTCGCGGTGCCGATCGTGGTCGGCCTGCTGCTGGGCCCGAAGGCGCTCGGCGGCCTGCTGATCGGCACGATCGTCACCGGCCTGTTCGTCGCGATCTCGATGACCACCGGCGGCGGCGCCTGGGACAACGCCAAGAAGTACATCGAGGACGGCCACTTCGGGGGCAAGGGCTCCGAGGCGCACAAGGCGGCGGTCACCGGCGACACCGTGGGCGATCCCTACAAGGACACCGCGGGCCCGGCGATCAACCCGCTGATCAAGATCATCAACATCGTCGCGCTGCTGCTGGTGCCGCTCCTCGGCGGCTGATTCGCGACGCGATGCACCTGCGAAGGGCGGCCTCCGGGTCGCCCTTCGTCGTTTCCGGGCCCGGGCGCGACGGGGCGAGCGGCCGCGACGTCGCCTTGATGCGATGGGGACTACGGTCCCGGGGCTGTCGCCGCAGCCCGCGGCGCACGACATGGAGGACTCCCACCGTGCCCGACCGTCCCTGGCAGGCTTCATTGCAGAACTCCCTCGGCGTCTACCTGCCGAGCGTGCTCGGTGGCATCGCCATCCTCCTCATCGGCTGGATCGTCGCGCTCATCGCGTCGGCCGCCACGCGCCGTGCGCTCTCGGGCTTCGGCACCAACCAGCGCCTCGGTGCGCATACGCAGACGAGCGTCGACTTCGAGCGCATCGCGGGCCGGGTCGTCTTCTGGGCGATCATGCTGCTCGCGCTGATCGGCATGTTCAGCGTGCTGCAGGTGCAGGGTGTGTCCGGCCCGCTGAGCACGCTCGCCACCAGCGTGATGCTCTACCTGCCGCGCCTGCTGCTGGCCGTCGGCCTCGCCCTCGTCGCCTGGCTCGTCGCCACCGTCGTGCGCACGCTGGTCAACCGCACGCTGTCGAAGACGCGGGTGGACGAGCGCCTCGCGCAGGGCGCGGACATGAAGCCGCTGTCGCAGTCGATGGGCAACGTCGCGTACTGGCTGATCCTGCTGCTGTTCCTGCCGGCGATCGTCGGCGCGCTGCAGATCGAAGGCCTGATGACGCCGCTCACCGGCATGACGTCGAGCCTGCTCGGCATGCTGCCGAACATCTTCGCCGCGGTGATCATCGCGGGCGTCGGCTTCCTGATCGCCAAGGCGGTGCGCGGGCTCGTCAGCAACCTGCTGGCGGCCACCGGCATCGACCGCTGGAGCGAGCAGCATCCGGATACCCGCGGGCTGAAGCTCTCCGATCTCGGCGGCACGCTGGCCTTCGTGATGGTGATCGTGCCGGCGCTGATCGCCGCGCTCGACGCGCTGAAGATTTCCGCGATCTCCGCGCCGTTGACGCGGATGCTCGGCATCTTCTTCGACGCGATCCCGAACCTGCTCGCCGCGGCCGCGATCCTGATCCTCGCCTGGTTCCTGGGCCGCTTCGTCGCCAGCCTGGTCGAGCGCCTGCTGTCCGACCTCGGCTTCGACCGCCTGCCCGCGCGCCTCGGCCTCGGCCACGCCTTCCGCGACCCGGACACCGGCCTGCCGACCCCGGCACCGACCACCGGTTCGGACGTGCTGATGGCGACCTCCACGATGGAACGCGCCGCCGAGGCCCAGGGCTATGCCGGCACGCCGACCGACGCGATGGCGCGCACGCCGGCCCCGACGCCGACCTCCACCGCGGCGTCGGTGGACCGCAGCGGCGGCACCCTGTCGGCGTTCGGCGGCAAGCTCGCGCTGTTCTTCATCATGTTGTTCGCGACCGTCGAGGCCGCCTCGATGCTCGGCTTCGCCGGCATCAATGCGCTGCTGCAGCAGTTCATCGACTTCGGTGCCGACGTGCTGCTCGGTCTCGTGATCCTCGCGGTGGGCTGGTGGCTCGCCGACGTGGCGGGCCGTGCCATCGAGCGCGCGAACCCGGACAGCCGCAGCCTCGCCCGCATCGTGCGCTTCGCGATCCTGGGCCTGGTGACCGCGATGGGCCTGCGCGCGATGGGCGTCGCCGACGACATCGTCAACCTCGCCTTCGGGCTGGTGCTCGGCGCGATCGCGGTCGCCGTGGCGCTCGCCTTCGGCCTGGGCGGCCGCGATGCGGCGGGCAAGATCGCGAACCGCTGGGCGGACGAGTACACGAACCGCCGCCCGCCGGACCGCATGTGACACAGGGCGCCGGCGGATGGAGCACCTCGTCGTCTCCATCCGCCGGCCGGGGCCCGGGACTGCTGCAGCGCAGCAGAAGGGCCGCTAGAATCCGCAACCCCGCGCCCGCCGAACCGGCGGGCGCCTCGCTATCCGGAGCATGCAATGGGCCTGGGCCACGTCCCCACCGGCAAGAACCCGCCGCACGAGATCAACGTCATCATCGAGATCCCCAAGGACGCCGAGCCCGTCAAGTACGAGGTCGACAAGGAGTCCGGCGCGATCTTCGTGGACCGCATCCTGTCCACGCCGATGCGGTATCCGTGCAACTACGGCTACGTGCCGCACACGGTCTGCGGCGACGGCGACCCGGCCGACGTGCTCGTCATCCTGCCGCTGCCGCTGATCCCCGGCTCGGTCATCCGCTGCCGCCCGGTGGGCGTGCTGAAGATGACCGACGAGGCGGGCTCCGACGAGAAGCTGCTCGCGGTGCCGGTCGACAAGGTGTTCAACGGCTACTCGCACATCCAGGACCTGTCGCAGGTCTCCCCGCACTGGTGCGAGCGCATCGGCCACTTCTTCGAGCACTACAAGGATCTCGAGAAGGGCAAGTGGGTGAAGATCTCGGGCTGGGGCAATGCCGAGGAAGCCAAGCAGATCCTCCTCGACGCGATGAAGAGCTACGAGGACGCGACCGACAAGCCGAACTACTGATCGGCGATCGTGCGCACGCAAAAGGCCGCCTCCGGGCGGCTTTTTTTCTGGGTCGGCGCCGGCTCAGGCCATCGCGCGCGGCGGCATCGCCGGCGGTCGCGAAGGCGGCACCACGCTGCGCCCGAGCATCAGCATCACGCCATCGATCCAGCGCGTCTCGTTCGCGAGTGCGAGGTCCTGCGTGAGCGGCTGCACGGTGGCGACGAAACGGTCGAAGGCCTCGCGAAACCGCGGCGCGGTTTCGGGGGCATCGCCATGCGCCGCCCACAGGCCGGCCCACTGCCGCAGCAGGCGCGCGACGTGGCCGCGCACGACGTCGAGCTGCGGATGCGGCAGCGCCTCGCCGAGCAGGAAATTCAGGTGCTTGCCAAGTTCCCAGGGCGTCATCACGCGCGGGATGTTGCGCGTTTCGAGCGCGAACGGCGCCGGCGTGTCGCGCCATTCGACCGTCTGCGCCTGCCAGCCCTCCGCGGACACGCCGGGAATGCGGCCGCGGTCGACGAGATTCCAGAACGCCTCGCCGCCGACGGTGTCGATGACGAGGTGGACGCGCGAGGCCGTCGCGTCGTTGTGCACGCGATGCTGGCGCCACGTGTCGAAGATCCAGCACTCCCCCGCGGCCATGTTGACGACGTCGTCGCCGCATTCGAAGCGCACGGTGGGCTGCGTCACGATCGGCACGTGGATGCGCACGCGCTCGGCCCAGTAGTAGCCCTGGTCGACATGGCGCTTCACCTCGGCCATGCCGGCTAGGCGCATCAGTCGCGTGCGGCCCACGGTGGCCCCGACCGCCGCGAGCACCTGCCGCAGCTTCGGGCAGCGTTCGAGCGCGGGCGTCGGTTTCATCGCCCCGGCGAACATCTCGTTCGCGGGATCGCCGTTCACCGCCACGAGCGGCAGCATCGAATTGCCGGCGTAACCCTGCGGATGCGGGCGCCAGGCGCTTTCCGGGAACTGCGCGATTTCCGCGGCGAGGCCGGCGGCATCGAACAGCAGTGGCAACTGCACGAACGGAGCGTGGAGCTTCATGGTGGCCTCAGGGCGCTTCGGGCGGCGGCGCGCCGAAGAAGTCGCAGGCGCGGCGCGCGGTCGGCTCGACCAGCGGCCAGACGCGGCGGATGGCCTCCTCGTGCGCACGCCACTTGCCCGGACGCGGCGGCGTGAGCGTGTGGCGCGAGAACGGGAGCGCGGCGAGGTCGCGATCCCAGCGGAGGTCCACCGCGTGCGCGACGCGCGCGGCCGTCGCATTGGGGTCGGCAAGGAACGCGTCGTGGCGCACGCGCACCACGCGATCGTCCGGGAACGCCGACAGGTCGTCGATGAGCGCGTTCATGGTGACCGCCCACTGGGCGGCGACAACGTGCTCGAGTGGCCGGCCGATGAGCTCGCGCCAGCCGGGCACCAGCAGCAGCGACCACGTCGGTCCGGTCCAGCCCGGCAGGAACGGATACATCCGGTAACGGCCCGAGCGCCAGGCCTCGATCATGCTCGCCAGCACTTCGCGCGGATCGCGGTAGAGCACCACGTAGCGCGCGTCGGGGAACACGCGGTCGAGGAACGGGATGCGCAGGCTGTTCTTCGGCGTCTTCTCGAGGAAGCGGACGACCGCGCCGTCGGGCGCACCGCGGCCGTCGCGATCACGCAGGCCGGCCGCGAAACCGGCGCGCACGGCGTCCACCACGGCGGGCGTCGCATCGGCGACGTCGAGGCGGTTGGAGTCGTAGCCGCGATGCGACGGATGCAGGCCCTGGATGCGCTCGATGACGCCGTGGCTCTCGCTGCCGATCGTGTACAGGCCCGGGGCCTGCGCGAGCGTCTCGAAGAACAGCGTGGAGCCCGAGCGCGGCGGGCTGAGGATGATGACCGGCCGGTCGAAGGAAATGGACATGCCGACAGGATGCCAGCCGGAGGACCGGGACGCCCGTGTCGGACGTCCCGGCGGTGGCGATCAGGCCTTGTGGTAGACCTGCGCCCCTGCGGCGCGGAACTCCGCCGACTTCTCCGCCATGCCCTTCTCGATCTCGGCCAGCGACTCCGGATTGTCCTTGGCGTAGTCGCGCACGTCCTGCGTGATCTTCATCGAGCAGAAATGCGGGCCGCACATCGAGCAGAAGTGCGCGGTCTTGTGCGCGTCCTTCGGCAGCGTCTCGTCGTGGTACTCGCGCGCCCGCTCGGGGTCGAGGCCGAGGTTGAACTGGTCCTCCCAACGGAACTCGAAGCGGGCCTTGCTCATCGCGTTGTCGCGCGCCTGCGCGCCCGGATGGCCCTTCGCGAGGTCGGCCGCGTGCGCGGCGATCTTGTAGGCCATCAGCCCTTCGCGCACGTCGTGCTTGTTCGGCAGGCCCAGGTGCTCCTTCGGCGTGACGTAGCAGAGCATCGCGGTGCCGAACCAGCCGATCATCGCCGCGCCGATCGCGCTGGTGATGTGGTCGTAGCCCGGCGCGATGTCGGTGGTCAGCGGGCCCAGCGTGTAGAACGGCGCCTCGCCACACTCGCGCAGCTGCTTGTCCATGTTCTCCTTGATCAGGTGCATCGGCACGTGGCCGGGGCCTTCGATCATGGTCTGGACGTCATGCTTCCAGGCGATCTGCGTGAGCTCGCCCAAGGTTTCGAGCTCGCCGAACTGCGCGGCGTCGTTCGCGTCGGCGATCGAGCCCGGGCGCAGGCCGTCACCGAGCGAGAAGGCGACGTCGTACGCCTTCATGATTTCGCAGATCTCCTCGAAGTGCGTGTAGAGGAAATTCTCCTTGTGGTGCGCGAGGCACCACTTCGCCATGATCGAGCCGCCGCGGCTGACGATGCCGGTCACGCGGCTGGCAGTGAGCGGCACGTAGCGCAGCAGCACGCCGGCGTGGATCGTGAAGTAGTCGACGCCCTGCTCCGCCTGCTCGATCAGCGTGTCGCGGAAGATCTCCCAGTTGAGCTCTTCCGCGCGGCCGTCGACCTTTTCGAGTGCCTGGTAGATCGGCACCGTGCCGATCGGCACCGGCGAGTTGCGGATGATCCACTCGCGCGTCTCGTGGATGTGCTTGCCGGTCGACAGATCCATCACCGTGTCCGCGCCCCAGCGGATCGACCAGACGAGCTTCTCGACCTCCTCGGCGATGCCCGATGACACCGCGCTGTTGCCGATGTTCGCGTTGACCTTGGTCAGGAAGTTGCGGCCGATGATCATCGGCTCGCTCTCGGGGTGGTTGATGTTGTTGGGGATGATGGCGCGGCCGCGGGCGACCTCGTCGCGCACGAACTCGGGCGTGATGATCTTCTGGATCGCCGCGCCGAAGGGCTCGCCGGCGTGCTGGCGCAGCAGGTGCGCCTCGCGGATCGCCTCGATGCGCTGGTTCTCGCGGATCGCGATGAACTCCATTTCCGGCGTGACGATGCCGCGGCGCGCGTAATGCATCTGCGTGACGTTGGCGCCGGCCACGGCCCGACGCGGCAGCGCGCGGTTGCCGAAGCGGATGTGGGCGAGCTTCGGGTCGTGCTCGCGCGCGCGGCCGAACTCGGACGACAGGCCGGGCAGCACGGCCGTATCGCCGCGCTCGGCGATCCATTGCGCCCGCAGCGGCGACAGGCCCGTCGACAGATCGATCGTCGCGGTCTCGTCCGTGTACGGGCCCGAGCAGTCGTAGACGGCGAGCGGCGCGTTCTCCTCGCCGCCGAACAGGGTCGGCGTGCGGGCGAGCGCGATCTCGCGCATGGGCACGCGGAGGTCCGGGCGGGAGCCTTCGACATGGATCTTGCGCGAGCCCGGGATCGGGCGGACGACGTCGGCCGAGAGCTTTTCGGCCTGCTGGAGGAGTTCGGTGGCGACTGCGTTCATTCGTTCGTCCGCGGCATGGGGGCGAGCGCCGGACATCCGGCGTGCGTGCGAGCGGGCGGCGCATGGACGCACGGCGTCCTGCGAAGCTTCCCTACGGCGGTCTCAACCGCATCAGGTTCGAAGGGACTCTCTCAACCGGGCCAGCCGGTACCCCCGCTTCCGCCGGCATTTCAGCACGACGGGCCCGCCGGGGCCACCGGCCGGGGCGTGCGACGTTCACCCGGGCGCTTTGACAGTCTCCGCCGGCCGTCGTCTACTCGGGCCGTGACCGCCCTCCGCGCCCCTGCCGCCGCTTCCGTGATCGCGACTCTCGCGACGGGCGACGCCATGCGCCACGGCCTCGGTACCAGCACCCGCACCACCACGACCACGTCGTGGAGGATGCGGTTGCGCGTGATCCCGGACTGACCGTCCATCACCCGCCCCGCATCCGGACCGGATGCGGGCAGGCCCGCCTTCCGACGGACACGGGGCTCCCGCAAAGGAGCGCCCTGCCATGCCCGCCGTCCTGCCCGCCCGACCGCTGTCCCCGCCCCCTCCCCGCACCGCGGCCCGGGCTGCGGGCGGGACGACCACGACGCTCGCGCTCGGCCTCGTCGGCCCCGGGAAGGTCGGGCGCGCCTGGCTGGCCCAGTGGGCGGAAACGGCTGCCGCGCTGCGCTGCCAAGGCGTCGACCTCGTGCTCCGCGGGGTGACGGACCGTCGCCGCATGTGGCTGGGGGCCGCGCGCGGCGATCTCGACCGGGTCATGCACGGCTTCGACGGCGCGCCCGCGAGCGATCTCCACCGCTTCGGCCCGCACCTCGTCGACGAGGGCCGCCTGCAGGCGGTGCTGGTCGACTGCTCCGGCAGCGACGCGGTGGTCGACCACTATCCGCGCTGGCTCGCGCAGGGCCTGCACGTCGTGACCCCGAGCAAGCACGCCGGCAGCGGGCCGCTGGCGCGCTGGCAGGCGATCCGCGAGGCCAGCCGCGACGGCGGCCGGTTCCGCCACGAAGCGAGCGTCGGGGCCGGCCTGCCGGTGATTCAGACGCTCCGCAGCCAGCTCGATACGGGCGACGACCTGCTCGGCGTCGACGGCGTGCTGTCGGGCACGCTGGCCTGGCTCTTCAACCGCTACGACGGCCGCGTGCCGTTCTCGCAGCTCGTTCGCGAGGCGCACGACCTCGGCTACACCGAGCCCGACCCGCGCGACGACCTGTCCGGCCGGGACGTCGCGCGCAAGCTGGTGATCCTCGCCCGCGAGGCGGGGCATGCGCTCGAAATCGACGACGTGCAGGTAGAGAGCCTGGTGCCGCCCGACCTGCAGGCCCTGCCGCGCGAGGCCGCGCTCGCGAACCTGCACCGCCTCGATGCGCCGATGGCCGCCCGCTTCGCAGAGGCGACGGCCCGCGGTCGTGCGCTGCGCTATGTGGCACGGCTCGATGGCGACGGTGCGCACGTCGGCCTGGTCACCCCCGAACCCGGCGATGCAACGCTGCAGGGCCGCCTGAGCGACAACCTGATCCGGTTCCGCACCCGCCGCTACGCGGATAATCCGCTGGTGGTGCAGGGCCCCGGCGCGGGCCCCGAGGTGACCGCCGCCGGCGTCTTCGGCGACGTCCTCGCGATCGCCCACCATCTCGGAGCCCGCCTGTGAGTCCTTCCCCGCGCGTCGCCCGCGCCTTCGCGCCTGCGAGCATCGGCAACATCGGCGTGGGTTTCGACCTGCTCGGCCACACCATCGACGGCCCCGGCGACGGTGCCACCGTGTACCTGCTCGACGAGCCCGTGATCCGCATTGACGGCATCGACGGCGACGTGCCGGGCCTTGCGCGCATTCCGCTGGAGGCGCTGCGCAATACCGCGGGGCGCGCGCTCGCCGAGCTGCAGTCGTCGCTCGGGCTGAAGCACGGCTTCGCCATCCGCCTGCACAAGGGCATCGCGCTGGGTTCCGGGCTCGGCGGCTCGGCGGCCTCCTGCGTGGCGGCGCTGGTCGCCGCGAATGCACTGCTCGACGCGCCGCTGTCGCGCGAGGCGCTGTACCCGTTCGCGCTGGCCGGCGAGTCGGTCGCGAGCGGCAGCCTGCACGGCGACAACGTCGCGCCGATGCTGCTCGGCGGCATCGTGCTGGCGACGCCGACGCGCGCGATCCGCCTCGACGCGCCCGCGCTGTTCTGCGCCGCGGTGCACCCCGACTTCGTGCTCGAGACGCGCGAGGCCCGCGCGGTGCTGACCGAGCCCTACGCGCTCGGCGCGTTCGTCGACCAGAGCGCCCACCTCGCCCTGTTCCTTACCGGGCTCTCGCGCGGGGATCGCGCACTCGTCCGCGACGGCCTGCGCGACGTGCTGGTGGAACCGCGTCGCGCACCGCTCATTCCCGGCTTCGAAGCGGTGAAGCAGGCCGCGCTCGACGCCGGCGCGCTCGGCGCGAGCATTTCCGGTGCCGGGCCCACCGTCTTCGGCTGGTTCGATTCGCGCGCCGAGGCGGAGGCCGGCGGTGCGTCGATGGTCGACGCCTTCCGTGGCGCGGAGCTGGCGAGCCGCGCCTGGATTTCGCCGGTCAACGGTCCGCGCGCCGAAGTGGTGCCATGAGGTACGTCAGCACGCGCGGCCGGGCGCCGGCGGTCGACCTCGACACCGCGCTCGCCGCGGGCCTCGCGCCCGACGGTGGGCTGTACATGCCGGAGACGATCCCGGCCGCACCGCGAATCGATCCGTCCCGGGGACTCGCCGCCACCGCGGCGTCCCTGCTCGCGCCGTACGTCGCGGGCTCGCGCCTCGAAGCGCGGTTGCCCGCCATCGCCGCGACCGCGTTCGACTTCGACGCGCCGCTGCGCTGGCTCGACCATCGCGACGCGGTGCTCGAGCTGTTCCACGGGCCGACGGCCGCCTTCAAGGACTTCGGCGCCCGCTTCCTCGCGGCGTCGCTCGACGCGCTGCGCGGCGCGGACGACCCGGAACTCACCATCCTCGTCGCCACGTCGGGCGATACCGGCGCCGCGGTGGCCGCCGCCTTCCATCGCCGGCCGGGCTTCCGCGTCGTCGTGCTGTATCCGGACGGCCGCGTCTCGCCGAGGCAGGCGCACGGGCTCGGCTGCTGGGGCGACAACGTCCTCGCCCTGCGCGTGGACGGCACGTTCGACGACTGCCAGCACCTCGTGAAGCAGGCGCTGGCCGACGAGGCCCTGCGCGCGAAGGTCGCCCTGGGCGCGGCGAACAGCATCAGCCTCGGCCGGCTCCTGCCGCAGGCCGCGTACTACGCGCAGGCCGCGCTGGACGCACGCGACCTCACCGGCGAACCGCTGAACGTCGTCATTCCCACCGGCAACCTCGGCAATGCCTCGGCCTGCTGGCTCGCCCGCGCGATGGGACTGCCGATCGGCGAGATCGTGCTGGCGACCAATGCCAACGACGTGCTGCCGCGCTATTTCCACGGCGCGGCCTACCGCCCGGGCGACACCGTCGCCACGCTCGCCAATGCGATGGACGTCGGCGCACCGAGCAACTTCGAGCGCCTGCGCCATGCGCACGTCGACGACCACGCGCTGCGTGGCGCGATGCGCGCGCACTCGGTCGACGACGCGGCGATCCGGGCCTCCATCGTCGACACGTTCCGGCGCCACGCCTACGTCGCCTGCCCCCACACCGCGACCGCCTTCGACGTGCTCGCGCGACTGCGTGCCGCCGGTGACGTGCGTCCGTGGGCGGTGGTCGCCACCGCGCATCCGGCGAAGTTCGAGACCATCGTGGAGCCCTGTCTCGGCGCCCCCGTCGCGGTGCCGCCTGCGCTGGCGGACTGCCTCGCGCGTCCCGCGTTCGCCCGACCGTTGCGCGCGGACGCGCAGGCCCTGCGCGAGGCGCTCCTCGCCTGAGGCGGCGCGCCCGGCGGCGATGCCGGGCGCGCGGCCCTCAGCCCGGCAGTGACGGCGCTGCGTCGAACTCCGGTGCGCGCTCCGTCGCACGGGTGTCGGCCGGCACCTTCACCCGGAACCACGCCGCGTACAGGGCGGGCAGGAACAGCAGGGTCAGGAACGTGGCCACCAGCAGGCCGCCCATGATCGCGACCGCCATCGGGCCGAAGAAGGCGCTGCGCGACAGCGGGATCATCGCGAGGATGGCGGCGAGTGCGGTCAGCACGATCGGCCGGAAGCGGCGCACCGTCGCATCGACGATGGCCTCCCAGGCCTCGCGGCCGTCGTGGCGGTCCTGCTCGATCTGGTCCACGAGGATCACCGAGTTGCGCATGATCATGCCCGCGAGTGCGATCGTGCCGAGCATCGCCACGAAGCCGAACGGGACGCGGAACACCAGCAGGAACAGCGTCACGCCGATCAGGCCGAGCGGCGCGGTCAGGAACACCATCACACTGCGCGAGAAACTGCGCAGCTGCAGCATCAGCAGGGTGAACACGGCGAAGACGAACAGCGGCATGCCCGCGGCGATGGAGTCCTGCCCGCGCGCCGAGTCCTCCACGGTGCCGCCGACCTCGATCGAATAACCTGCCGGCAACTGCGCGCGCAGCTGTTCCACGCCCGGCATCAGCTGGGCGACCACCGACGGCGGCGTCATCGCATCGCGGATGTCGGCGCGCACCGTCATGGTCGGCAGGCGGTCGCGATGCCAGACGATGCCGTCCTCGAAACCGTAGTCGAGCGTCGCCACCTGCGTGAGCGGCACGCTGCGGCCGTTTGCCGTCGGGATCATCAGCGCGCGCAGCGCGGCGAGGTCCGTTCGATCGCGCACGGCGCCGCGCACGTCGATGCCGATCAGCTCGGTTCCTTCGCGGTAGGTGCCGACGTTGCTGCCCGACAGCGCGCCCGACAGCGCCTGCGCGAGCTGCGACGAGCTGATGCCGAGCGCACGCGCGCGATCCTGGTCCACCTTCAGCCGCACGACCTTGCTCGGCTCGTCCCAGTCGAGGTTGACGTTGGTGACGTGCGGATTGGCGAGCACCTTCTCGCGCACCAGTGCGGCGAGACGACGCACTTCGTCCAGGTGCTCGCCGGAGACACGCAACTGGATCGGATAACCGACCGGCGGGCCGTTCTCCAGCCGCGTCACGCGCAGCTGCAGCTCGGGAAAGCGCGGAAAGACGTCGGCGATCAGCCATTCGCGCACGGCCTCGCGCGCTTCGACGTCCTTCGGTGCGAGCACGAACTGCGAGAAGTTCGCCGCCGGCAACTGCTGGTCGAGCGGCAGGTAGAAACGCGGCGAGCCGGTGCCGACGTAGGCCACGTAGTTGTCGAGATCCTTCCGCGTCGCGAGGATGGCCTCGAGCTTCTTGGCCTGCGCGGCGGTCTGCGCGAGCGAGCTGCCCTCGGCGAGTTCCATGTCGACCATCAGCTCGGGACGCACGGAATCCGGGAAGAACTGCTGCGGCACGAAGCGGAACAGCAGGATCGACGCCACGAACGCCGCCGCGGTGATCGCCAGGACGGTCTTGCGGCGGCGCACGCACCACAGCACCCAGCCGCGGAAGCGCCGGTAGAACGACGTCGCGTAGGGGTCGTGGACGTGGCCGTCGCGCGGCGGGGGCAGCGGCGCGATCCAGTCGGCGAATGCGGGGGAGCGATCGGCCATGCGCAGGCGGAACGCCTGCACGCGCGCGGCGATCGATCCCGGCTTCGGCGCCGCGGCGTGCCCATGGTCGGGCAGGAGCCGGTCGCCGAGGTAGGGAATGAACATCACCGCCGCGATCCACGACACCAGCAGCGCGATGGTCACCACCTGGAACAGCGAGCGCGTGTACTCGCCCGTGCTCGACTGCGCGGTGGCGATGGGCAGGAAGCCCGCCGCGGTGATGAGCGTGCCGGTGAGCATGGGAAACGCCGTCGATTCCCAGGCAAATGCCGCGGCCTTCAGGCGCGAATAGCCCTGCTCCATCTTGATGGCCATCATCTCCACCGCGATGATCGCGTCGTCGACCAGAAGCCCGAGCGCGAGCACCAGCGCGCCGAGCGAGATCTTGTGCAGGCCGACGCCGAAGTACTGCATCACCGCGAACGTCATCGCCAGCACGAGCGGGATCGACAGCGCCACGACGAGCCCCGTGCGCAGGCCGAGCGAGAAGAAGCTCACCAGCAGCACGATCGCGACGGCCTCGCCGAGCACGCGCACGAATTCGCCGACGGACTCCTCGACGGCCGCCGGCTGGTCGGACACCTTGCGCAGCGCCATGCCGGCGGGCAGCGTCTTCTCGAGCGCGACGCGTTGCGCCTCGAGCGTGCGGCCGAGCGCCAGGATGTCGCCGCCGTCCTTCATCGCCACGCCGAGGCCGATCGCGTCCTCGCCCATGAAGCGCATGCGCGGCGCGGGCGGGTCGGCGAAGCCGCGCGTCACCGTCGCGACGTCGCCGAGCCGGAACGTGCGGTCGCCGACGCGCACGGGGAACGCCCGGATGGATTCGACGCGATCGAAGCGACCGTCCACGCGCAGCGCGATGCGCGCCGAGCCGGTCTCGAAGAAGCCCGCGGGCGCGACGGCGTTCTGCTGGTTCAGCGCATCGAACACCGCCTGCGCGGGCACGCCCAGCGTGGCGAGGCGCGTGTTGTCGAGGTCGACCCAGATCTTCTCGTCCTGCACGCCGAACAGCTCGATCTTGCCGACGTCCTTCTGCTTCTGCAGCTGCAGCTGGATGCGCTCGGCGTAGTGCTTGAGCACCGCGTAGTCGAAGCCCTTGCCGGTGAGTGCGTAGATGTTGCCGAACGTGTCGCCGAACTCGTCATTGAAGAACGGGCCCTGCACGTCGCGCGGCAGCATCGGCTTGATGTCGCCCACCTTCTTGCGCACCTGGTACCACAGCGGTGCGATCTGGTCCGAATGCAGCGAGTCCTTGGCCATGAAGATGACCTGCGACTCGCCCGGCCGGGAGTACGAGCGGATGAACTCGTACTGCCCGGTCTCCATCAGCTTCTTCTCGATGCGGTCGGTGACCTGCGAGGCCACCTCGTCCGCAGTGGCCCCCGGCCACAGCGTGCGCACGACCATGACCTTGAAGGTGAACTTCGGATCCTCGCTGCGGCCGAGCCGCAGGTAGGCGAGCGTGCCTGCGATCGCGAGCACCACCATCGCGTAGACGACGAGGCTGCGGTGGCGCAGGGCCCATTCGGAGAGGTTGAAGCGCATGGCGGTCTCCGGGCTCAGGGGCGGACGGGGCGGTTGTCGCGATCGACCGGCGAGACCTTCTGGCCGTCGCGCAGCAGGTGGCCGCCGGCGGCGACGACCCAGTCGGTCGCGGCAAGCCCGCGCAGCACGGGCACGGCATCGCTGCCGAAGGCGCCGCTGCGACGCCTTCCAGGCGCGCCGCATGCAGGCGCGCTGGCGCAACCCCGAGACCGGCAAGACCGAACCCGTGCACA
>NZ_BAAGAB020000049.1:0-22023 GCF_047159895.1 Lysobacter xanthus | reverse complement strand
AGCGGCAGGCTCACCGGGGCGGCGGCCGCGCCGCCGACGAAGACGCGCGCGCTCGAGCCGAGTTCGGCCTCGTCGCCGTCGAGCGTGGCGCGGGCGGCGAACGTGCGCGACGCCGGGTCGGCCGCGGGCGCGATCTCGCGGATCCGCGCGCCGATGCGCCGGCCGGGGGTCGACCACAGCTCGACCTGCACGGGCATGCCGGGCTTGAGCCGGCGCACCGCGCCCTCCGGCACGGCGAATGCGACTTCGCGGCGGCCGTCGGCGGCGAGGGTGAAGACCGGCTGCCCCGGTGCCACCACCTGCCCGGCTTCGGCCGAGCGGGTGGCGATGGCGCCGTCGCGCGGCGCGCGCAGCTGGGTGTAGGCGGCCTGGTTGCGCGCGACCTCCAGTCCGGCGCGCGCCGCATTCGCCTGCCCCTGCGCAGCGGCGACCGCGGCGTTCTGGGCGTCGACCGTCGAGCGGCTGACGAGCTGGTCGCGGCCGAGGCGCGCATAGCGGGCCTGGTCCGCACGGGCGCGCTGCAGCTGCGCCTGCGCGGCGGCGAACTCGGCCTGCGAGGCACGCGCGTGCGCGGCGAGGTCGCCGGCGTCGAGCACGGCCAGGAGGTCCCCGCGGCGCACGCGGTCGCCGACGTCGACCCGCCGCTCGACCACGTGCCCGCCGACCCGGAACGACAGCACCGCTTCTTCCGCCGCGCGGATTTCGCCGGCGTAGGCATCCCCGCCGGGGGCGTCGGCGCCGGGCCGGGTGACGAGGACGGGCCGCGGGCGCTCGGCGGCCGCAGGGGCCGGGCCGCAGCCGGTGAGGACGGTGGCCAGCAGCGCGGCGGACAGGGCCGCGGTGAGGGAAGCGGTACGCATGGCGCCTCAGGGGGAATTAATGAACCGGGCGGTACTGTAAAATTACCGAACGCATCGGTCCAGTATTTACGTTAGGATTCCGACCAATGGCCGCTTCCCGCTCCCGCCGTCCCGCGACTCCGCCCGCGCCCCGCGCGACGGGCCCCGGTCGTCCGAAAGACCTCGCCAAGCGCGAGGCCGTGCTCGAGGCGTCGAAGAAGCTGTTCGTGCAGCTCGGCTTCGATGCGGTCTCGATGGACCAGATCGCCGCCGAGGCGGGCGTCAGCAAGCTCACGGTCTACAGCCACTTCGGCGACAAGGAGACGCTGTTCGCCGCAGCGGTGGAATCGCATTGCGCGAACGGGATGCCCGCCTCGCTGTTCGAGGACTGTCCCGAGGTGCCCGTGCGCGAATGCCTGCAGGGCATCGCGACGGCGTTCTACGCGATGATCTCGGCGCCCGAGGCGGTCGCCGGCCATCGCATCCTGTGCAGCCCGCAGCTCGCCAACACGGAGCTGCCGCGGATGTTCTGGGAGTCCGGCCCGCGGCGCGTGCAGGACGGCTTCGCCGCGCTGCTCGATGCGCGCGTCGCCGCCGGCGAGCTCGACGTGCCCGACACCGCGCTCGCCGCCTCGCAGTTCTTCACCCTGCTCAAGGGCGAGCCGCATGCACGGCTGGTCTTCGGCTGCGCCTGCAGCGACCTGCAGCTCACGCCGGAGGCGCACGTCGCCGCCTGCGTCGAGTTCTTCCTGCGCGCGTACGGCCGCGCCGGGCAGGCCCGCGATGCGTGACCTCGGTCCCGGTGACTTCCGGCACTCGGGCGTATGGACCGCCGCACGCGATCCTGAACTCCCGAAGCGACGGGCCCGCCCCGGTAGAATCGCGGTCCTTTTCCCCAACGATCCACGCCGATGACGCCCGACTACGCCCACGCCCGCGAACTGATGGTCGAGCAGCAGGTCCGCCCCTGGGACGTGCTCGAGCCGCGCGTGATCGACGTGCTCGCCGCGATGCCGCGCGAGCGCTTCGTGCCGCAGGCCTACCTCGGCGTCGCCTATGCGGACGTCTCGCTGCCGCTGGGCCACGGCGAGTTCATGCTCAAGCCGGTGCTCGCCGGTCGCGCGCTGGAAGCGCTGGTGCCGAGGGAGACCGACGACGTGCTCGAGATCGGCACGGGCAGCGGCTACGTCACCGCCTGCCTCGCCCGCCTGGCGCGCGACGTGGTGAGCCTCGAGCGCCATGCCGACCTCGCGCAGGCCGCGCAGGCGCGCATCGACGCGCTCGGCATCACCAACGCGCGGGTGGAGGTCGCCGATGCGCTGGCGTGGACGTCCGAGCGCCGCTACGACGCGATCTGCGTCAATGGCGCCGTCGACAGCATTCCGCAGCGCTTCCTCGAGCTGCTCAAGCCGGGCGGTCGCATGTTCATCGTGCGCGGCCGCGCGCCGGCAATGGAAGCCGTGCGCGTGACGCGCGACGGCGACGCGCCGCGCATCGAATCGCTGTTCGAAACCGATATCCCCTATCTCGCCGGTGCCGCTCCGGTGCCCGTGTTCCACCTCTGAGTCCGTCGCGCGCGTCCTGCGCGCGCCGGATGCCGGTTTGCCACGACGACGCCGCGCCGGATGCGCGGCCAGCCAGGAAACTTCCGACATGATCCGCCGCCCGCTCGTCCTTGCCCTCGCCTTCGCACTGCTGCCCGTCGCCGCGCCCGCGGCCGACCTGATGCAGGTCTACCAGCTCGCCCGCGAGAACGATCCGCAGTTCTCGGTGTCCGAGGCGCAGGCCCGCGCGACCCGCGAGGGCGCCGTGCAGGCGCGCGCGGCGATGCTGCCGCAGCTCGACGGCAGCGCGACGCTCACCCGCTCGCGCAGCGAAGGCCCGGCGTCGCAGACCCAGTTCGATCCCGCGACCGGCCAGCCGGTGCGCTTCAGCGGCGACACCGAGACGAACACGACGACGCGCTCGCTCGGCGTCAACCTGCAGCAGATGGTCTTCGACCGCGCGCGCTTCACCACGCTGCGCAGCCAGCAGGCGCTCAGCCGCGCCAGCGAGTACCAGGTCGAGGCCGCGGGCGATTCGCTGATCACGCGGACGTCGGCCGCCTACTTCAACGTGCTCGTGCAGCTCGAGACGCTCGCCGCCGCGGAAGCGTCGGAAAAGGCGCTGAAGAAGCAGTTCGACTTCGCGTCGAAGCGCCTGGAAGTCGGCCTCGCGCCGATCACCGACGTGCACGAGGCCCGCGCGCAGTACGACAACGCGCGCGCCAACACGATCCTCGCGCGCAACGCGGTCGAGGACGCCTACCAGGCGCTCGCGGAGATCACCGGCCAGCCCGTCGCCGCCCTCAAGGCGCTGCCCGACAACTTCCAGCCGGTGCTGCCGGCCGAAGGCGCCGCCGATGCATGGGTGGCGAAGGCGATGGACAACAACCCGGCGCTGCGCGCGACGCGCGAACAGGTCGCCTCGGCCGAAGAGAACATCGAGACGGCGCGTTCGGGCTACTGGCCGTCGCTGTACCTCACCGGTTCGTTCGGCGACCGCAAGACGACCGGGGACAGCACTTTCAGTACCGGCGCGTTCTCGTCGACCAACCCGATCGACAGCCAGAGCCGCGGCCCGACGCTCGGCGTGACCCTGAGCGTGCCGATCTTCAATGGCGGTGCGACGGCGTCGCGCGTGCGTCAGGCGATCGCGCAGCGCGACGTCTCCTCCGACCAGCTCGAGCAGCAGCGTCGCGCGCTGACGCGCAACACGCGCGCGGCCTACCAGTCGCTCGCCGCCGGCATCAGCGAAGTCGAGGCGCGCCGCTCGGCGCTGACGTCCGCACGCGCGGCGTACGAGGCCTCGCAGGTCGGCCTCGAAGTCGGCACGCGCACCGTGCTCGACGTGCTGAACAACCAGCAGAACCTGTTCAACGCGCAGCGCGCGTACGCGCAGGCCCGCTACAACTTCCTGCAGTCGCGCCTGAACCTCGAGCAGGCGGCCGGCACGCTCGACGCGGACGATGTGCAGGAGGTCAACCGCCTGCTGACCGTGAACGCGCCGACGCCGTAACCGGCGCGCGTGCGATCGACGAAGGCCGCCTCCGGGCGGCCTTTTTCGTGGGTGTCAGGACGACGAAGGCAGCGCGTCGTCGACCAGCGCGAGCGTGCGCTGCAGGGCGCCGCGGCCCGATTCGACGAGCGCACGCCCGGCGGTCACCATCGCCTCGCGCGCCGCCGGGTCCGCGAGCAGCGCGTCGAGCGCATCGCCGACCGCCTCCGCATCGACGCCGATGCGCAGCGCGCCCGCGGCCGACAGCTTGCTCGAGATGTCGGCGAAGTTGTGCAGGTGCGGTCCGGTCACGACCGGCGTGCCGGTCGCCGCAGGCTCGAGCAGGTTGTGCCCGCCGACCTCCTGCAGCGAGCCGCCGACGAAGGCCACGTCGGCACAGGCATAAAAGCCGAGAAGCTCGCCGAGCGTGTCGACCACGAAGACGTCGCAGTCCGCGCCCGGCCAGCCGTTCTCCGAACGCCGCGCGACGCGCAGCCCGGCGGCGGTCGCCTGCTCGGCGGCGGCACGGAAGCGTTCGGGATGGCGCGGCGCCCACAGCAGCAACAGGTCGGGCCAGCGGCCGCGCAGGCGACGGTGGATGGCGAGCACCGCGGCCTCCTCCTCGACGTGCGTGCTCGCCGCGATCCACGCCGGGCGCCCGCCGCGACGCGCGACGCAGGCGGCGCCGAAGGTCGACACGGCATCGGGAAGTTCGAGGTCGTACTTGAGGTTGCCGGTCTCCTGCACCCGGTCGGCCGGTGCGCCGAGGGCGACGAAGCGGCGCGCATCCGCATGCGACTGCGCGCCCACGCCCCGCACGGTCGCGAGCGCGCGGCGCACGAGCGGGCCGAGCACGCGATAGCCGCGCAGCGAGCGCGCCGAGAGCCGCGCATTGAGCACGTACAGCGGCACGCCCGCGTCGCGGCAGCCGAACAGCAGGTTCGGCCAGAGCTCGGTCTCCATGATGAGCGCGGCATACGGCCTGAAGTGGCGCAGGAACCGCGCCACGGCACCCGGCAGGTCGTAGGGCAGGTAGACGTGCTCGACACGGTCGCCCCACAACGCCTGCACGCGCGCCGAACCGGTCGGCGTGATCGTGGTGACCAGCAGGCGGAGGTCCGGCCGCGTGCGCAACAACGCGTCGACGAGCGGAATCGCCGCATTGACCTCGCCCACCGAGACCGCATGCACCCACAGCACGCGCTCGGCGCGTGGCGGGCCGAAGCCCGCGTAGCGCTCGCTCCAGCGCTCGAAATAGGCGGCCTGCCGGAAGCCGCGCCAGATCAGGTGATAGACGGTGACCGGCGTCAGCACGTACAGCGCGAGCGAATAGAGCGTGCGCAGCAGGCGTTCGGCGGGGTCGCGGGACGTCGCGTCGCGCATCAGTACGGAGAGGCCGCGTCGCCGGGTCGGCGCTTGAACCGGCGATGGATCCACAGGTACTGCGACGGCGCTTCCCGCACCATGGCCTCGATCGCCGCATTGACCCGCGCGCTGTCGACGGCCGCGTCGGCGGACGGGAAATCCTCGAGCGGCGGGGCGATGCGCAGCACGTAGCGGCCACCCTCGCGGCGATGGAAGAACGGCACCACCGCGCAGCCGGTCAGGCGCGCGAACTGGTGCGTCGCGGTGATGGTCGCGGCCGGCACGCCGAAGAACGGCGCGAACACCGTGTCCTTGCCACGCATGTCCTGATCCGGCGCGTACCACAGCACGCCGCCCTGCTTGAGGTGGCGCATCGCCGCGCGGATCTCGTCGTTCGCGAACATCGCCGCGGCGTAACGGAGCCGGCCGCGCTTGACCGCCCATTCCATCAGCGGATTGCGGTAGCGCCGGTACATGCCGGCCACCGGCACGTGGTCGCACAGCAGGCGCCCGCAGATCTCGAGCGTCATGAAATGGCCGGAGACCAGCAGCACGCCGCGACCGTTCGCGCGCAGCGCCTTGAGTTCGTCGAGACCTTCGATGACGACGTCCTCGCGCACCGGCGCGACCTCGCCCCACCAGGCGCGGGCGAATTCGAAGAGGCCGATGCCGAAGTCGCGGAACGTCTCGCGCAGCAGGCGCCCGCGCGCCGCCGCATCGAGCTCGGGCAGGCACAGTCGAAGGTTGACGTCCGCGGCATGCCGTCGCGACGGCGCGAGCGCGTAGGCGAGCGCCCCCAGCGCGCGACCGAGCACGCGCTGCACGGGCCACGGCAGCCGTGCCGCCGCCGCGAGCACGGCGAGGCCGGTGCGGAGGCCGGTGTTGCCGTGCGGACGGTCGCCCGCGCTCGTCGTGCTCGGCGCCTGGCTCATGACGGCGCGCGCTCCGGCTGCGCGCGATCCGTCGCGAGCAGGCTGCCGGCGTAGAGCGCGAACAGCATGAGCGTGAGACCGCCCCAGAACGTCGAATAGAACGCCAGGTGCGTGTTGAACGGGAACACCGTCACCACCAGCGCGAGCATGGCGGGACGCGCCTGTCGACGCGCGGCGACATCCGAGAACCGCCAGGCACGCCAGGCGAGCGCGGCGCCCGCGAGCCAGAGCAGCAGGCCGAGCACGCCGGTCTCGCTCAGCACCTCCAGCACGATCTGGTGCGCGTGCAGTGCAGGCCCCTCGCCCCATTCGGCGACCTGGCCGGGCAGGGGATCGCAGGCCGGGAAGGCCTGCCGGAACCGACGCACGCCGACGCCGTTGACCGGGTGCTCGCGCACCATGCACGTGGCCGCCGACCAGATACGGCCGCGGCCCGACAGCGCGCTGTCGACGTCGTGGTGGTCACCGGCGAGCACGAGCGTGGTGCGTTCGATGCGGTCGCGCACCTGCGGCACCGTCGCGGTGAGCACTGCGAGCGCGACGGCACCGAAGGCGAAGACGCCGAGCAGGCGCTTCCAGCCGAGCAGGCGCCAGCCCGACAACAGCAGCACCAGCCCGTAGGTGATCCACGACGCACGCGACCCGGCGAGCACGATGACGAGCCCGACCGCGGCGGCGGCCGCCAGCCAGCCCGGCGCGCGGAACCGGCGCGCGGCCTCGTGCAGCAGGAACGGCGAGAGGCTCGCGACGACCTGGCCGAGCTTGAGGTTGCACGGCCCCAGGAACCCGCTCAGGCGGTCGACGGCGACGGCGGCGTCCGCCGGGCACATCGACCGGCCGCTGATGGCCTGTTTGGCCTGGTCGAGCAGCGAGAAGATCGGGCTGTACCCCGTGAGCGCCTGCAGCAGCGCGTCGGCCACCCAGATCGCGACGATGACGGCGAGGCCCGAAAAGGTGCGCCGGCGACTCTCGGTGTTCGCGACGGAGGCGGCGACGAGCCACAGGAACGGCAGGTGGCGCAGGTCCGCGGCGGCGTCGAGCAGCGCGCGCGGCGGGTCGAACGTGTCGAACGCGGAGACGAGTCGCGGCACCCAGTACGCCGCGAACATCGCGCTGGTGAGCGCCCAGGCCGGACCGCTGAGCAGCCGCGTGCCGCCGCGGAAGCGCGCCCGCGCGAGCAGCACCATCGCCGCCACGGCGCCGATCGCCAGCACCGCCTCGGCATAGCCGGGCGCCGGCCACAGCGCGACGAAGGCGAGCACCCATGCCGGCGCCCAGCGCCAGCCGGTTTCCGGCACCGTGTCAGCCGACGAGTTCGTGATAGACGGCAAGCGTCGACTCCTGGAGGGCCTGCAGGGTGTACGGAATGCTAGCGGGCGGGACGGGAGGCCGTGCGAGCAGGTCGCGTGCGGCGATATGAAGTGCGTCGAGGTCGAACGGCGGAACCCCGCCGCGCGGCTCGAATTCCTCCAGTAGCTCGCCGACGCCGCCATGGGCCCAGCCGAGCACGGGGCGGCCCACCGACAACGCCTCGATCACCGTGCGCCCGAACGACTCCGGCTTGCGCGAGAGCTGCAGGACGAGATCGCTCGCGGCGTACGCGCGCGCGATGGCATCGGTCGGCGGGGTGAAGGCGATCGCATCGGCCACGCCGAGCCGCGCCGCGTCGCCCTCCAGCTCGGCGATGTAGGCCTCGCGGCCGGCCTCGCGCGCACCGGGTAGCCACAGGCGCGCGTCGGAGCCGTCCGCACGAAGCCGCGCCAGCAATGCGAGTCCGTCGCCGTGGCCCTTGAGCCGGGTCCCGCGACCGGGCAACAGCAGCAGCGGCGCGTCGCCGGCCAGCGCCGGATGCTGCGCGGCGGCCCAGTCGCGGGCCTCGCGGTCGGGCATCGGCCTGCGCGGGAACGCCGCGGCCTCGACGCCGCGCGGGATGACGCGGAGCTTCGACGGATCGGTCGCGGGGTAATGGCGAAGCACGTAGTCGCGCACGGTGCGCGAAACGCAGATCACGCGCTCGCCGCGTGTCATCACCGCGCTGTAGCGCGACGGGGAATTCAGGCCGTGCACCGTCGTCACGAACCGGGGCCGGCGTGGCGCATCGATGCCGCGCAGCGCCATGACGCCGAGCCAGGCCGGCATGCGCGAGCGCGCGTGCACGACGTCCGCGCCGCAGTCGAGGATCACGCGCCGCAGCGCGGGCACGTGGCGCACCACCAGCGGCGACTTGCGCCCGATGTCGAGGGCCACGTGCGTCGCACCGAGGGCTTCGAGCCGCGGCACGAGGCGCCCGCCCCGGGAAACGACGACGGCACGATGCCCGCCCTCCACCAGCGCTTGGGCGATCTCCAGCGTGGAGCGCTCGACACCGCCCGATTCCAGCGCGGGCAGCAGCTGGACGACCGTCAGCCGGCGTGGGGGCGGGGCGATGGCGGCCATGACCGGGCTCGGCGCCGCGGCGAACTCACTCTTCCAGGACGAAGTGCGCGCCGCAGTACGGGCACTGGCACTCGCGCTCGGCCTCGATCGGCAGGAACACGCGCGGATGCGAGTTCCACAGCGCCATTTCCGGCAGCGGGCAGCTGAGCGGCAGGTCCTTGAGGCCCACGACGTAGCGCTGCCGGGCGTTGGCCGGCTCGGCGGTCTGCGGGGCGCTTGGAGCGGTGCGGTCGGTCATGGACGGGAGGACGCGGCGATGAGGCCGCGGATTCTACCCCGGACGTCCGAAGGCCCGCGTCGCACACGGTGCCGCGCCGTCCGGTAGACGCCGCCGATGCCGTTCGGGCGGCGTCGCGGCGCCGGACGCGCCGCGATCAGCGCGGCAGGTCGAACAGCAGCACCTCGGCCTCGCCATTGGCCTCGACGTGCAGCGGGCCGCCCTCGTCGACGAAGCCGAGCGCATCGCCCGCCCGCAGCACGTGTTCGGCGGCCATCACCGTGCCGCGCGCGACCTGCAGCCAGTAGCGCCGGTCGCTGTCGAGCGTGCGGACGACGCTCGCACCCGCACCGAGCACGGCGCGATGCAGGCGCGCGTGCTGGCGGATCGCGATGCTGTCGTCCGCGCCGTCCGGCGAGGCGAGCAGCACCCACGTGCCGTCGTCGTCCCCGGCTCGGGGCGCGCGCTGCGCATAGGCCGGCGACGCATTGACGCGGTCGGGCTGGATCCAGACCTGCAGGAAGTGCACGGCCTCGCTGTTCGACGCATTGAATTCGCTGTGCTGCACGCCGTGGCCGGCGCTCATCCACTGCACTTCGCCGCGCCCGACCGTGCCGCCGCCGCCCGCGCTGTCCTTGTGCGCGAGCTGGCCGTCGAGCACGATCGACAGGATCTCCATGTTCGCGTGGCCGTGCGGCGGGAAGCCCCCGCCGCCGGCGACGCGATCCTCGTTGATCACGCGGAGCGGCCCGAAGCCCATCCACTGCGGGTCGTAGTAGCTGCCGAACGAGAACGTGTGGCGGCTGTCGAGCCAGCCACCGTGCGTCACGTGGCCGCGCGAATCGCCCGGGCGCTCGATGATCATCGTCGTGCTTACTTCTTCTTCGGCGGGACGACCGCCTTCGCACGCTCACCCTCGGCCTTCGGCACCGAAGCCTCGGTGGTGATACGGATCTGCACCTCGTCGCTCACGTTCGGCGCGTACTTGTCGACGCCGAAGTCGCTGCGCTTGACGACGGCGGTGGCATCGAAGCCGATCGCCTCGCGCTTGCTCATCGGATGCGGGCCGGCGCCGTTGAGGGTGACGTCGAGCACCGCGGGCTTGGTCACGCCCTTGATCGTCAGGTCGCCCGTCACACGGAGCTTCTTGCCGCCGACTGCCTCGACCTTCGTGCTGGCGAACGTGACCGACGGGTACTTCGCGGCATCGAAGAAGCCTTCGCCGCGCAGGTGCTCGTCGAACGCGGCCACGCCGGACTCCAGGCCCGCGAGCGGGAGCGTCACCTTCACCGACGAGGCGCCGACGTTCTGCGCGTCGTACACGATGGTGCCCTCGACCTGGTTGAAGGTCGCGACCGGGTGCGAGAGCCCGAAGTGGCTCCACGAGGCGGTGACGCTCGTGTGGTTGGCGTCGATGGCGTAGCTGACCGGCGCGGCGAACGCGACGGTGGAGACGGCGGCGAGGGCGGCCGCGAGGGCGATGCGCTTGAACATGGTCGAGCTCCTGGAACGTGGATGTCGCTTAGAGGATCCGCGCCGCTTCGTCGAACGGCAGGCGCGGGGAGCGGGGGAAGATGTGGGCCGCGTCGCCTTCCCCGAGATTCACGAGGAAGTTCGACTGGATGCGGGTGCCGGCGAAGAACTCGGCGTCGACCTTCGCGTTGTCGAAGCCCGACATCGGGCCGGTATCGAGGCCCAGCGCGCGAGCGGCGAGGATCAGGTAAGCGCCCTGCAGCGAGCCGTTGCGCATGGCCACGGTCTGCAACGTGGCCTCCGGCGCGCCGTCGAACCAGCTCTTCGCATCGGCATGCGGAAACAGGTACGGCAGCTTCTCGTAGAAGGCGAGGTCGTGCGCGACGATCACGGTGACGGGCGCGGCGAGGGTCTTCTCGCGATTGCCCTCGTCGAGCGCGGGCGCGAGCCGCTGCTTGGCCTCGGCCGACTTCACGAACACGAAGCGCGCGGGAGTCGCGTTGGCGGCCGTCGGGCCCAGCTTCACGAGGTCGTACAGACGGTGCAGCGTCTCGTCGGGCACGTCGCCGGTCAGCCGGTTGTGGGTGCGCGCGGCGACGAACAGCTGGTCCAGCGCCTCCTGTGACAGCGGGCTCGACATGGAACGGTCCTCGACAGGGGGAGCCGCAGTGTAGAGTCGTGCCCGCTCCACGGCCGTGGCCGGCCCCGGAACGGATCGATCCGACGCGTGCAACGTTCTCCCCCGACCCGATTGCTGCTGCTCACCGATGGTCATGCCGGCAACGTCCGGCAGGCGCGTGCGCTCGCGGATGCACTGAAATTACCGGTGCGCGACCTCGTGCTCACGCCGACCGCGCCGTGGCGCTGGATCGCGCCGCGCGTGCTGCCCGGCGCCGACGGCGCGTTCGGTGGAACGTTCCGTCCGCTTCTCGACGACCCGCCGACGGACACGCTGGCGATCGGCTGCGGCCGCCAGGCGGCGTTGGCGACGCGCCTGCTGCACGCACGCGGCGTGCCCGTGGTGCAGATCCTCGACCCGCGCCTGCGCAGCACGCACTGGGACGCGATCGTGGTGCCGCGCCACGACCGCCTGCGCGGCGACAACGTGCTCGACCTCGTCGGTTCGCTGAATCCGGTGCAGGACACGTGGCTCGGCGCGGCGCGCGCGGCGTTCGCTTCGTTCGGCACCCTGCCCGGCCCGCGCACCGCGCTGCTGATCGGGGGTCCGACCTCGCACATGGCAATGCGCGCGGGCCATCTCGACCGTTGGCTGCGCGACGTGCGCGCGGTCGTCGAGCGCGAAGGCGGCAGCGTGCTCGCCACCACCTCCCGACGTACGCCCCCCGCGCTCGTCGCACGCGTGAAGAAGCGGCTGCGCGGGCTGCCCGGCATCGTCTGGACCGGTTCGGTGGACGGGCGGAATCCCTATGCGGCCCTGCTGGGCTGGGCCGACCGCATCGTCTGCACCGCCGACTCGGTGAACATGCTGTCCGAAGCCTCGGCAACGCGCGTGCCCGTGTTCGTCGCGGGGGCGCGGCAGGTCCGCGGTCGGCCCCGACGCTTCGTCGACGCGCTGCTCGCCAGCGGCCGCGTGCGCGCACTCGATGCCGCGCTCGCACTGTTCGACGCGGAACCGCTGCGCGAGACGCAACGCATCGCTGCACTGCTGCGGGCACGCTTCGGGCTGCCGGACGTGCCATCGCGCTGAAGGACGTCAGCCGCGTGGCGCGCGTCGGTAGACGTGCTGCGTCTTCGCGAACTGGAAGCCGAGCGAGGCATAGAAGGCATGCGACGCCGCGCGCACCACGTTCGAACGCACGAGGAGCCCCTGCCCGCCCTGCGCCGCCCTCCATGCGTCCGCGGCCGCCACGAGCCGCGCGCCGACACCGGACCTGCGTTGCGCCGCATCGACGACGAGTCCCGTGATCTCGAACGCCTCGCCCGTTTCGAGGGTCATGCGTCGCTCGACGGCGATCCAGCCTGCGAGCGCGTCACCGGTGTCCGCGACGAACGCGGCGCGGGGCGCGTCATCCACGAACGCCGCGAGCCGGACCGCCATGCACTCCGGCGTCACCGGATCGGCGAGCTGGGCCGACAGGCGTGCGATTTCCGCCGCGTCCGCGATGCGGGCGGCACGGATCGCGATCACGGCGCGGTGGCGTCGAAGTCGAGCCCGCACTCACGCGCCGTCGCACGTACGGCTTCCCGCGCCGCGTCGATCGCCGGATCGGGCGGCACGCGGCGTGCGCGACGGTCGAGCGTGCAGTCGAGCCCGCGTTCGAGCATCAGCGCATGCGCCGACGCCAAGCGCTCCGCGCCTTCGCGCGAAAGCGCGGCGGCATCGCGACAGGCGGCGATCAATGCGGGTGTGCCGCGTGGCGCGAGAAGGGCCGGCGCGCGCGACGCCTCGGCCAGCACCAGCGCCTGCAGCAGGAACTCGAGGTCGACGAGCCCGCCCTCGCCCTGCTTGAGGTCGAACGCGCTGGCATCGCTGCGGTCGAGCTCGGCGCGCATGCGATGGCGCATCGCGCCGACCTCGCGCATCACCGCGTCGCGGTCGCGCGCGCGGCCGAGCACCTCGCCGCGCACGCGCTCGAAGTCCGCGCAGAGCGATGCATCGCCCTCGATGCAGCGTGCCCGCACCAGTGCCTGGTGCTCCCACGTCCACGCGCGTTCGCGCTGGTACGCCGCGAAGCTCGCGAGGCTCGACACCAGCAAGCCCTTCGCGCCGTCCGGTCGAAGGCGCACGTCGACGTCGTATAGCCGGCCCGCGCCGGTGGGCGCGCCGAGCAGCGCCACGACCTTCTGACCGAGCCGCGCGAACCAGCGCTGGGCATCGAGCGGACGCGCGCCGTCGGATTCGACGCCCGGCGGCGCGTCGTAGAGGAAGACGAGGTCGAGGTCCGAGCCGAAGCCGAGCTCGCCGCCGCCGAGACTGCCGTAGCCCAGCACCGCGAAGCGCGCGCCGGGAACGCTGCCGCTCGCGGCGCGGACTTCGCCGCGTGCGATGCGGACCACCTGCGCGACGACCGCATCGGCGAGGCCCGCGAGTTGGCAGGCACTGTCCGCCGCCGGCTGCCGACGGTCGCGCACCGCCATCGCGACCCGGAAGCTCGACGCATGGCGCGCCTCGTTGAGCGCACGCAGCGCCTGCTCCGGGTCGTCGATGTCGGCGACCGCGTCCGCGCAGGCGGCCTTGAGCGCCTCGGCATCCGGCAGCCCGCCGGCGACGCGGGCATCGAGCAATTCGTCGAGCAGCAGTGGATGCGCGGCGAGCCGCTCGGCCAGCAGCGCGCTGTGGGCGACCACGTCGACGAGCCGCGCGAGCGCCGCCGGCTGCTCGTCGAGCAGGGCGAGGTACGCCGAGCGCCGCAGCACGTTCGACACCAGCGCGAGCAGGCGCCGCAGCGCGAGCATCGGCTCGCGCGAGTCGGCCGCCGCGGCGAGCAGCGCGGGGAGGACGCGATCGAGCCTCGCGCGCGTCGCGTCCGACAGCGCGCGCACCGCCGGGGCGCGTGCGAAGTCGCGCAGCACGGTGTCGGCTTCCGACGCGGGCTCGAACCCGGCGTCGGCCAGTACGGCCGGATCGCCGGACTCCGGCAGTGCGATCCAGTACGTCGCCAGTGCGCCCGGGGCGGCGTCGCGCGTGCGCGGGGCGAGCAGCGCGTTGAACTCGGTGGTGACGCGTGCGCGCACGCCATCGAGTCGCGCGAGGAACGCGTCCCACGACGGCTCGCCGAGGCCTGTCGCGATCCGCGCGCGCGCGACGTCGTCGTCCGGCAGCGCATGTGTCTGCGCATCGCGCAGCATCTGCAGGCGGTTCTCGACCCGACGCAGATGGCGATAGCTGGCGGTGAGCGCATCGCCGGTCTCGGCGTCGAGATGCCCGGCATCGACGAGGGCGCGCATCGCGGGCAGCAGGCGACGCTCGCGCAGCGGTGCCTCGCGCCCGCCGCGGATCAGCTGCAGCGCCTGCACCAGGAATTCGATCTCGCGGATGCCACCGGGGCCGCGCTTGACGTCGTCGACCAGCTCGCGTCGCGCGACCTCGGCCGCGATCGACGCCTTCATCGCGCGCAGGCCGTCGAGCGCGCCGAAGTCGAGGTAACGCCGATACACGAACGGACGCAGCATCGCGAGGAAGCGCTCGCCCGCCTCCACGTCCCCCGCGACGGGTCGCGCCTTCTGCCAGGCGTAGCGTTCCCAGTCGCGCCCCTCGCGCTGGAAGTACTGCTCGAGCGCCGGGAACGACCATGCGATTCGTCCCGCGCTGCCGAACGGGCGCAGCCGCAGGTCGACCCGGTGGCAGAAGCCGTCGGGCGTGACCTCGTCGAGCAGCTTCGCCAGCTGCTGGCCGAGGCGGGTGAAGTAGCCCTCCGCGTCGAGCGGTCGCGGCCCGTCCGATTCGCCGCCGGATTCGTAGGCGTAGACGAGGTCGATGTCGCTGCTGAAGTTCAGCTCGCCGCCGCCGAGCTTGCCGAGGCCGAAGACCACCAGGCGCTGTTCGACGCCCTCGGCATCGCGCACGCGACCGTGGCGCGCGACGAACTGCGCCTCGAGCGCCTCAAGCGCGAGTTGCAGGCACCGCTCGGCCAGCCGCGTGCTGCCGGCGAGCGTCGCATCGACGTCGTCGAGACCGGCGACATCCCGCCAGACGAGCCGCGTGGATTCGGCACGCCGATAGCGGCGCAGCTGCGTGCCCCAGTCGCCGGGCAGGGCGGGATCAAGGCTCGGGGCCTGGGTGGGCGTGGCGCCGTCGTCGGCCTGGAGGCGCGCGAGCGTGGCGGGGTCGCGTTCCAGCACGTCGACCGCGAAATCGCTGGCGCGGGCGACCGCGGCGAGTCGCTCGTGCGCGGCCGGCGACGCATCGAGCCGACGCAGCGCGCGCTCGACGAGGGCATCGACGGCCTCGGCCGCCGCGGTGGATGCGGTCATGCGGCCATTGTCCATGCGCGCCGGGACGCCGGGCAAAAAAAAGCCCGCTGCCGTTTCCGGCAGCGGGCCCTTGCTCCCTCCCCCACGTCGGGTGCAGGCCTATCGTTAAAGAGACGTGATGGTGAATGCACGCTGCATCGCAACAAAATCTTTACGGTTCAGGCGAAGCGATCGTCGCAAGCGACCGTACCGGTTGATGAATTCCGAAGAATCAAGGACATACGTCGTCGTACGGGAAGCGCGCTTTCTGCCTCGGCCGGGGCGACGAACGGCCGCAAAAAGGAAAACCCCGCCGAGGCGGGGTTCTCCGTGGTGCGACATCGAACCGCAAGCGGGTGTCCGTGGCGCGCGGCGGCGCGTTGGAAGCACTCGCGAGTGAGTCCGATCGCGGCGCGGCAGCGATCAGAAATCCATGCCGCCCATGCCGCCCATGCCACCGCCGCCGCCCATCGCCGGCTCTTCCTTCTTCGGCAGCTCGCCGACCATCGCTTCGGTCGTGATCATCAGGCCGGCGATCGACGCCGCGTTCTGCAGCGCGGTGCGCGTGACCTTGGTCGGATCCAGGATGCCGGCCTCGATCATGTCGACGTACTCGCCCGTGGCAGCGTTGTAGCCGTACGAACCCGTGCCCTCGACGACCTTGTTGACGATGACCGACGGCTCTTCGCCGGCGTTGGTCACGATCTCGCGCAGCGGCGCTTCCATCGCGCGCAGGGCGATCTGGATGCCGTGGTTCTGGTCTTCGTTGGCGCCCGTCAGGCCCTTGATCGCGGCCTTGGCGCGCAGCAGCGCGACGCCGCCGCCCGGGACGATGCCTTCCTCGACCGCCGCACGCGTCGCGTGCAGGGCGTCTTCGACACGCGCCTTCTTTTCCTTCATCTCGATCTCGGTCGACGCACCGACCTTGATCACCGCGACGCCGCCGGCGAGCTTGGCGACGCGCTCCTGCAGCTTCTCGCGGTCGTAGTCGGAGGAGGTCTCCTCGATCTGCGCCTTGATCTGCTTGATGCGGCCTTCGATGCCGGTGGTTTCGCCGGCGCCGTCGATGATGGTGGTGTTCTCCTTCGAGACCTGCACCTTCTTCGCACGGCCGAGGTCCTTGATCGTCGCCTTCTCGAGCTGCAGGCCGACTTCCTCGGAGATCACGGTGCCGCCGGTGAGGATCGCCATGTCCTCGAGCATCGCCTTGCGACGATCACCGAAGCCCGGCGCCTTGACCGCGCAGACCTTGACGATGCCGCGCAGCGTGTTGACGACGAGCGTGGCCAGGGCTTCGCCCTCGACTTCCTCGGCGATGATCAGCAGCGGCTTGCCGGCCTTCGCGACGCCCTCGAGCACGGGCAGCAGGTCGCGCACGTTCGAGATCTTCTTGTCGTGCAGCAGGATGAACGGGTCGTCCAGCTCGGCCTGCATCGACTGCTGGTTGTTGATGAAGTACGGCGAGAGGTAGCCGCGGTCGAACTGCATGCCCTCGACGACGTCGAGCTCGTTCTCGAGGCCCGAACCGTCCTCGACGGTGATCACGCCTTCCTTGCCGACCTTGTCCATCGCCTGCGCGATGAGGTCGCCGATGTTCTGGTCGGAGTTGGCCGAGATCGCACCGACCTGGGCGATTTCCTTCGAGGTCGACGACGGACGCGAGATGGTCTTCAGTTCGGCGACCGCGGCGGTGACCGCCTTGTCGATGCCGCGCTTGAGGTCCATCGGGTTCATGCCGGCGGCGACCGCCTTCATGCCCTCGCGGATCAGCGCCTGCGCGAGCACGGTCGCGGTGGTGGTGCCGTCACCGGCGTTGTCGGACGTGCGCGAAGCGACTTCCTTCACCATCTGCGCGCCCATGTTCTCGAACTTGTCGGCGAGCTCGATCTCCTTGGCGACGGACACGCCGTCCTTGGTGATCGTCGGGGCGCCGAAGCTCTTCTCGAGCACGACGTTGCGGCCCTTCGGGCCGAGCGTGGCCTTGACGGCGTTCGCGAGCACGTTCACGCCGCGCAGCATCTTGGTGCGCGCGTCTTCGCCGAAGCGGATTTCCTTGGCAGCCATTGCAGTTACCTCGATCTAAAAGTGTTCGAAAGGAGATACGGGATGCGGAAGGTCGCGATCAGCCGAGGAGCGCGAAGATGTCGTCTTCCTTCACCACCAGGTACTCGGTGCCGTCCAGCTTCACTTCCGTGCCGCTGTACTTGCCGAAGAGCACCTTGTCGCCGACCTTGACCTTGGGCGCGCGCACGTTGCCGTTGTCGAAGGCCTTGCCTTCGCCCACGGCGACGACTTCACCCTTGATCGGCTTCTCGGTCGCCGAATCCGGGATCACGATCCCGCCGGCCGAGACCTTTTCTTCTTCCATGCGCTTGATGACCACGCGGTCGTAGAGCGGCTTGATGTTCATGCACGAACCTCCGGCAGATGTTGTAAGTAATTGAAAGAACAGCGAAAGACGGGAAATTTTAGCAGTCGACGGTCCCGAGTGCCAAACCCGGGGCGCGACCCGCCCGCATCGCGGACGGGGCGGGATATGGAGTGGCCCGGCGCGCTTTCAAGGGGCCTTCACGCAATTGGTCGCCGACCGGGCGTCTTGCGACATGCCTCGAACCCACGAAACACGCGGACAAAAAAAGAGCGCGTCCCGAAGAAACGCGCTCTCTGGTCTAAAGGACGGCTATTCCAAGCTTGCGCGGTCCAGCGCACGTCCCAGGGACCTGACCCCATGTCCGATCGACGGTTCCGTGTCGACGTGGGGCGATTGTGTGACGGTCGCGTCACCTCGGGAAGTGGCCACCGGTGGCGATGCATGTCCGATTCCGGTAGCGTATGGAAAGCGGCCAACTATGAAATCGTATTCATTACCGGCGTTAACGCGATCTTCAGCGCGAAGTGTGACCTGAATCGGACATCCTTCGGAGCTTATCGGTAGCGTAGTGACGATCGGTAGCGACCCGGCCCTCGAGCAACCTCAACCTGACGCGGAGCGTCACTTTCCATGAATTCCCAGCAGCGGATCCGGCTCGCCCGTCGCTACGCGAACCTCTCGCAGGCGGCCCTTGCCGAAGCCGTCGGCGTCCAGCGCAGCGCGGTGAGCCATTGGGAGGCCGTGCAGGGCAAGAGTCCGAGCATGGCGAACCTCCGGCGGGTCGCGACGGTTACCGCGGTGCAGTTCGAATGGCTCGCCACCGGGCGCGGACGCATGGGGATGTCGGCGGACGACGCGCTCGACGGCGTGGCGGCGGTCGACGCGGCGATGGTCGATGAACCGCTGGAACTGCGCATGCTGGCCGCGTTCCGCCGGCTGCCGCCGCGCAGCCAGGCGCCCCTGGTCGAGCTGATGGAGCAGATGGCCGAGCTGCGCACGGGCCGGGTTCGCAAGCCGCGCGACTGACGGAATAACGGTAACGATAAGCAGTTCCGGCCACCGTCTGTCGGAATGCTGCCGAATCACCGCAGACCCCGCTTAGCATCGCCCGGCCCTTCCGCCGCCCGGAGCCGCGATGCGCCTGTCGTCCCGCCTTGCCCCCGCCCTGTTGATGCTGGCGGCCGCGCCGCTCGCGTCCCAAGCGTCGGTCTTCATCAACGAGGTCCACTACGACGACGCGACGTCGACCGGCGACGTCGGCGAACGCATCGAGATCGTCGCGACCGCGGGCGAAAGCCTGAGCGGCTGGCGGGTGCAGCTCTACAACGGCTCGACGCCGTCGGCGGCAGTGATCTACGACGACGACCCCGTTCCCGCCGGCAGCCTCGTGGCCTGTGGCGCGCAGGTGCGCATCGCGGTTGTGAGCTACCCGAGCAACGGGATCCAGAACGGACCGAGCGACGGCATCGCGCTGGCGAATGCCAGCGGTCAGCTCGTGCAATTCCTCAGCTACGAGGGCGCGATCACCGCGTCCAACGGCGTCGCCGCGGGCCGCACCAGCAGCAACCTGCCGGTCGCGGAGACCGGTGCCAATGCCGCCGGGACCTCGCTGCAGCTCGGCGGCACGGGCAGCGCCTACGCGCAGTTCGCCTGGAACGCGTCGGCGACGCAGACCTTCGGCACCTGCAACCGCGGCCAGACGTTCGCGGCGCCCAATCCACCGCCGCAGGTCACGTCGACGACGCCGGCCAACGGCACGAGCGGCTTCCCGGCCGCGAGCGACCTGGCCGTCGGTTTCAGCGAGCCGGTGTCGGCGACCGCCGGCGCGTTCGCGCTGCAGTGCAGCGTCTCGGGCCCGGTGGCGCTGTCGCATGCGGCGAACGGCACCACGTTCGCGCTGTCGAAGTCGATCGTACTGCGCGGGGGCGAGTCCTGCACACTGACGGTGAGCGCCGCGCGCATCACCGATGCCGGCGGCGCGCACCCGGCCGCGAACACGACATCGACGTTCACCGTCGCCAGCGCGACCGCCGGTTACTGGTCGAAGGTCAACACATCGAGCGCGAGCCAGCTGCGCTGCTCGTTGAACGCGACGATCCGCAACCACACGGTCTATCCGTACAGCTCGAGCGCGACCGACACGTGGGACGTGCTGGAGATCGCCGACGAGGATCCGGCCTCGGCCTCGCGCATCCTGGACGTCTATCGCAACCGCAGCTACGTGAAAGGCAGCGAGCGCTCGGGGACCGGCACCGGGCTGACCTACAACCGCGAGCACACGTGGCCGAACTCGCTCGGCTTCGGCAGCCCGACGGGCGATCTCGGCCTCGACAATGCGCCGTACACCGACCTGCACATGCTCTTCCTCTCCGACGCCACCTACAACGCCGACCGCGGCAACAAGCCGTATGCCGACTGCACCGTCGCCGGCGGTTGCGGCGAGCGCGCGACCGAGGCGAACGCGGGCGCCGGTGGCGGCACCGGCGTCTACCCCGGCAACTCCAACTGGGTGAAGGGGCCCGACGGCAACGGCGGCGCGTTCCAGGTCTGGAATCGCCGCAAGGGCGACGTCGCCCGTGGCGTGCTGTACATGGCGATCCGCTATGAAGGCGGTCGCGATTCGCGCGGCCAGGGCGAGCCCGACCTGGAGCTCACCGACGACCGCACGAAGATCGTGATCACGTCCGCCTCGCCGGCCTACATGGGCCTGCTGTCCACGCTGCTGGCCTGGCATCGCGCCGACCCGCCCGACGCCGCCGAGCGCGCCCGCGAGGAAGTGGTCTACCAGTTCCAGGGCAACCGCAATCCCTTCATCGACCACCCCGAGTGGGCGACGGCCGAGCTGTTCAATTCGGCCAAGCCGGCGACCTGCCAGCTCAACTGAGTCGATTGCCGCCCGCGCCACCCGGCGCGGGCGGCCGTGCGTGGAACGCGCCGTGCCCGGCCCGGCGCCGTGGCCCGGCGACGCGCGCCGGTAGAATCGGCGCATGCCCGCCGTCGTCATCCATTGCACCTGCCCCGACGACGCCTCGGCCGATCGCATCGCGACCGCGCTGGTGGCGGAACGCCTCGCCGCCTGCGTGCAGCGACTGCCCGGCCTGCGCTCGACCTATCGCTGGGAGGATCGCATCGCCCACGGCGACGAAGTGCTGCTGCTGATCAAGACGATGGCCGAGCGCATCCCGGCCGTGTTCGGCCGCGTACATGCGCTGCACCCCTACGACGTGCCGGAACTGCTCGCGCTCGACGTGTGCGACGGCGCGCCCGACTACCTCGACTGGGTCCGCGCCCAGAGCCGTGACGATGCCTGACCTGCTCCGCCGCCTCGCGCGGCTGCTCGCCCCGCTCCTGCTCGCGGCCGCGCCCGCGGCGGGCGCGATCACGCCCGACCAGCTGCCGCCGGTCGACCAGGTCTTCGTGCCGAGCGCGCGCTACACCGACGGCGCGATCGAGCTGCGGTGGACGATCGCGAAGGGCTACTACCTCTATCGCCACCGCACCGCCGCGCAGGCCAACGCCGGCTTCGACGCGCAGCCGTTGCAGCTGCCCAAGGGCGATGCGCACCGGGACGAGTTCTTCGGCGACGTCGAGACGTATCGGGGCGAGCTGGTCGGCCGACTGCCCGGCACCCCGACCGCCGCCAGCACGGTCGTCACCATCAAGTACCAGGGCTGCGCGGACGCGGGCGTCTGCTATCCGCCGCAGACCCGCAAGCTCACCGTGGCGCTGCCCGTGGCGGACGACACGTCCGCGGCCTCGCCGTTCGGCGGGTCGCCGTTCGGCCGTGCGCGCGGCGCCGCGCCGGGCACCGATGCGGCGCCGCTGCCGGAACAGCAGGCCTTCGGCTTCGAGGCGATCCCGGGCGACGGCGGACGGATCCTCGTGCGCTTCACGCCGGCGCCCGGCTACTACCTCTACCGCGACCGCACGACGTTCCGCCTCGATGCCGCGAGCCGCGCCGCCGGCATCGCGCTCGGCGCGCCCGCGTGGCCGCCGGCGAAGGCGCATCGCGACGAGCACTTCGGCAACGTCGCCGTGTACTTCGACGAGGCCGAGTTCGCGCTGCCGGTCGCGCGCACGGCGACCGCCGCCCGCATGCTGCAGCTGACCGCGCGCTTCCAGGGCTGCCAGACCGACGGTATCTGCTATCCGCCGATGGAGCGCACGATCGCGGTCGCCCTGCCCGCCGGGGCCGCGAAGACGCTGCCGACGCCGCCGGCGCCCACCGCGCCCGCGCTGCCCGATACCGCGGCGATCGCGCCGATCGCCTCGCCGTCGACGACCGCCATCGACGCCACCCCAACGGCCACGCCCACCGCGCCGCCGCGCCAGCCGCCGCCGGCCGCGCGCAGCATCGCGGCGGCGAGGCCTCGACGCCCGTGCCGACGTTGAAGCGATGGTCCGCCGCATGCGCGAGCGGAGCGGCGCAGGCGAAGGCGG
>NZ_BAAGAB020000048.1:0-23197 GCF_047159895.1 Lysobacter xanthus | reverse complement strand
GCCGATGCGTGCGTCGAGCGCGTCGGCGCCGCTGCGGCTCAGCCACGCGGTGCCTGGCGCGGGGATGCGGCTTGCGGCCTTGGCCTGCAGGCCGGCGGGATTGACGAAGTCGACCAGCGTGAGCGAGCCCACCTGCACCGATTCGGCCTGGCCCTGCACCTGCGCGGTCACGGTGCCGTCGGCACCGATGGTCACGCTCTGCGTGCCCTGCGGCAGCTGCAGGCCCGGCTGCACCGGATAGCCCTGGTTGGTGACGAGCTCGCCCTGCGCGTTGACTTGGAAGGAGCCGTCGCGCGTGTAAGCCGACGAGCCGTCGGGCATCAGCACTTCGAAGAAGCCGCGGCCGTTCACCGCCACGTCGAGTGCGTTGCCCGTGTTCGAAAGGTTGCCCTGCGAGAAGTTCTTCGCGGTGGCCGCCACGCGCACGCCGGTGCCGATCTGCAGGCCCGTGGGAAGCTGCGTCTGCTCGGACGTGGAGCCGCCCGGCTGGCGCACGGTCTGGTAGAGCAGGTCCTCGAAGTTCGCACGGTCGCGCTTGAAGCCCGCCGTGTTGACGTTCGCGAGGTTGTTGGAGATCACCGACATGCGCGTCTGCTGCGCGTCGAGGCCGGTCTTGGCGATCCAAAGTGCCTGGGTCATGACGGTGGTTCCTGTGCGATGCCGGGATTACTTCGAGGAGAGGAGCGAATTGCCGCTGCGGGCGTTCTCGTCACCGCTTTGCAAGACGCGTACCTGCATCTCGAACTGGCGGCTGTACTGGATCATCGACACGAGCATGTCGGTCGGGTTCACGTTGCTGCCCTCGACGGCGCCGCTGACCAGCGAGGCGCCCGCGACCTGCACCGGCTCTTCGGTGCCGGGCCTGGCGCGCATCAGCCCGTCCTCGCCACGCACGAGATCGGCGGTGCGCGCGGCGACGACCTTGATTCGGCCGGATTCGGTGATCGTCGACGCCGGCTGGCCCTGCGGCACGATCGAGATCGTGCCGTCGGCGGCGATCGTGAGCGTCTGGTAGGGCGGAATGGAGAGCGGGGCGCCGCCGGCGTCGAGCACGGGCAGGCCGTTCGCCGTGGTGAGCAGGCCGTTCTCGGTGAGCTTGAGGTCGCCGGCGCGGGTGTAGGCGGTCGAGCCGTCCTTGGCCTGCACGGCGAGCCAGCGGTCGGGATGCAGCGCCACGTCGAGCTCGTTGCCCGTCTGGATCATCTGCCCGGCCGCGCCGCTCACGCCGGCCATCACCGGCATCGCCGCCACGCGCGAGGACAGGCCTTCGCCGAGCACCGGCGACGCCTTGGTGGCGACCAGCTGCTGCTGGAAGCCGACCGTGTCGGCATTGGCGAGGTTCTGCGCCACGCTGGCCTGGGCGCGCAGCGAGGCGCTGGCGCCGGTCATGGCGATGTAGAGCGACTTGTCGATCATCGGTCGGGCCGGACGGGTCGGCCTGGTGGCCGGTCACCCTCTCAGGCAAGAGCCGTTCCACTCGCTTCCCGCCGCCATTCAGGACCGCAAAAAGAAACCGGCCGCTCCTCGCGGAACGACCGGCTCCACCCCTCCCACGGGATCCTGCTCAGCGGATGTTGATCACCGTCTGCGTGATCTGGTCCTGCGTGGTGATCATCTGCGCGTTCGCCTGGAAGTTGCGCTGCGCGGTGATCATGCTGACGAGCTGTTCGGTGAGGTCGACGTTCGAGGACTCGAGCGCGCCGCCCTGCACGTTGCCGAATTCCGAGCTGCCGGCAACGCCGCGCAGCGGCTGGCCCGACTCGGCCGTCTCGGCCCAGCCGTTGTCGCCGAGCGGCTGCATGCCCTGCGGATTCGCGAAGTTGGTCATCACCACCTGGCCGAGCGCGGTCGAGACGCCGTTGGTGTAGCGCGCCTGCACGATGCCCTCCGCCGAGACCTCGATGCCGGTGAGCCGGCCCGTGGTGTGGCCGTCCTGCGTGAGCGCCGAGACGCTGAACGCATTGCCGTACTGCGTGGAGTTCGATAGGTCCATCGTGATCGTCATCGCCGCCGCGCCGGTCGTCGGCGTGTACGCCGGCAGCGCCACCGTGCCGGGCGAGGGCGAGGTCAGCAGGCCCTTGTCGGAGTACTGCAGCGTCTGCGCGCCGCCGACGGCGGTGCCGTCGATGTAGGTGCGCGCTTCCCACTGGTTGGCGGTGGCGGTCTTGACGAAGTAGATCGACTGGCTGTGCGGCGCGCCGAGCGAGTCGTAGACCGTCGCTGACGTGGTGTAGTTGTACGAGGTCGGGTCGGTCGGATCGAACGTCGCGGTGACCGGCGCGGTCGCGTTGCCGGGCAGGTTGGTGCCGACGGAGATCTTCGACGTCGCGAGCGGCGCGGAGTCGCCCGACTGCAGCTGCAGGTCGCTCATGCGGCCCGTGTCGAAGCCGGTGCCGCTGGCGCTCGGCATGTAGACCTGAAGGCGCTGGCCCGACGGATTGACGATGAATCCGTCCTTGTCGGTGCCGAAGTTGCCGGCGCGTGAATAGACCGTGGAGCCGCCCGTCGACAGGGTGAAGAAGCCCTTGCCGTTGATCGCGAGGTCGAGCGCCTTGCCGGTGTTCTCGACAGTGCCCTGCGAGAACTGCTGCGCCACGCGTTGCAGCCGCACGCCGGCGCCGACAGTGTTCTTCGACAGGCCGTAGGCGCTGGTGGGGTAGACGTCCGCGAACTCGGCGCGCGACTGCTTGAAGCCCGTCGTATTCGAATTGGCGATGTTGTTGGACGTGACGTTGAGGTCGGCCTGCGCCGCGTTCATGCCACTCAGGGAAACACGGAAGCTCATGGGTTCACTCCTGGAATGCGTGCGACTTGGGAATCAGCCGATGCGGCGCACGGCCGAAAGCGGTTGCGGGCCGATGCCGGCGAGGTTGAGCACGAGGCCGCTGGCCTCGATCGAGACGCTTTCCACGCGCGAGGCGATGCGGGTCGACAGCGCCTGCGTCGACGTGCCGGTGCCGGTAGTCGCGCGGATGGTGTACGTGCCGGCCGGCGCGACGCTGCCGTTGGCGGTCTTGCCGTCCCAGGCCCAGGCGACATTGCCGGCGCCCGCGGCCTCGACGGGCACGCGATCGACCACCTGGCCGCTCGCGTCGACGATCTCGATGTTGATGACGCCGGCGCCGGCGGCGACGACTTCACCGTTCATGCCGGTGCCCGCCTGCAGCTGCACGGTATCGGTGTCGACGAGCGCGTTGTGCCCGACCAGCGAGGCCGCGCGGAGCGTCTGGTCGGACTCCATCACGTTGGCGACGGCGCCGAGCGCCTGCTGCATGCCGGTGATGCCCTGCACGGTGGAGAACTGCGCGAGCTGGCCCAGCATCTGCGTGCCTTCGAGCGGCTTGAGCGGATCCTGGTTCTTGAGCTGTTCGGTCATCAGGCGCAGGAAATCCGCCTGGCCGAGTTCCTTTTTCTTGGTGGTGCCGGCGACGGTGTACTGCGACAGCGCGTCGGTGGCGGAGCTGACGGTGGTCATGGCGAATGCGTCCCCGGGCCTCAGCGGCCCATGTTGAGGGTGGCCACCGCGAGCTCCTTCGCGGTGTTGAAGACCTCGACGTTCGCCTGGTAGCTGCGCGACGCGGAGATCATGTCGACCATCTGCGCCACCGGATCGATGTCGGGCGCGTAGACGTAGCCCTTGTCGTCGGCGAGCGGATTGCCGGGCTCGTAGCGCTTGAGCGGCGCCGCGGTGGATTCGGTGACGGTCTGCACCTTGACGCCGGCGAGCGCGGGATCGCCCTCGACGGGCGTCGCCTCGAACACGGGCAGCTTGGCGCGGAACGTGTCCGCCGCCGAACCCGAAATGGAGTCGGCATTGGCGAGGTTGGAGGCGACCGTCGACAGGCGGACCTGCTGCGCGGTCATCGCGCTGCCGGCGACGTCGAAGATGGGCAGGTTGCTCATGCGTCAGCCCTCACTGCCCGGTGATCGCGGTGAGCATCGTGCGCACCTTCGATTCGATGAAGTTGAGCGAGGCGCGGTATTCGAGCGACGCCTGCGCGAATGCGGCCTTCGCGCGCTCGCCGTCGACGGTGTTGCCGTCGAGGCTGGGCTGCGAGGTGGGTGCATCGAAGCGTGCGGCCTGCGCGGCGGCGCCGATCGCATCGCCGGTGGCGGCCGCGGCCGGATCCATCGCGGTGTTCAGCGCCTGGGCGAAATCGAGGTCCTGGGCGCGGAAGCCCGGAGTGTCCGCGTTGGCGATGTTGGCCGACAGCAGCTGCAGCCGCTGCTCGCGCAGGGCGAGGGCGGTGCCGTGGATGCCGAGGAACGAGTCGTTGGCCATGGCCCCTCCGGGGGCGGGATGTCGGAGGGACTTAGGCAAGGGGTGTGCCAGCGGCGGGGATCGGGCGTCCCGTCGGTCGGGCCCAGCGGTCGCCGTGCGGGGCGTTTCGTCCGCGGATGCGCCCGGCGACGTCGCTCCCGTCGTCGCGGGAAGCGAACCGCGAGCGCGGCACCGTTGCTACGGTGCGCGAAGGCGTCTGGGCCTTCTATTTCAATCGCTTACCTCGAGCGCAGCCGGACGGCGACGCCGCCACCATTACAGAGCGACGGCGCGCCTCACGCTGCCGCGCGCTTCTGCAGCGTCATGATCCGGTGCTCGATCCGCGACGCCAGCTCGCGCTCCGAATACTTCGGAACGAAGTCGTCGGCGCCCACGCGCTCCACCATCGCGTGGTTGAACACGCCCGAGAGCGAGGTGTGGAGCAGCACGTGCAGGCCGCGCAGGGCGGGGTTCCGCCGGATTTCCGTCGTGAGCGTGTAGCCGTCCATCGCCGGCATCTCGATGTCCGAAATGACCATCGCATAGCGCTGGGTCGGGGCCAGCCCGCCCTCGGCCATCTGCTGCAGGTGCTCGAGCGCCTGGCGGCCGTCGGACAGCAGGGTCGCCCCGAGGCCGAGCTGGTCGAGCAGCTGGCGGATCTGGTTGCGCGCCACGCGCGAGTCGTCCACCACGAGCACCTCGCGCGGGACGTCGCCGCTGATGGCGAGCGGCTGCAGGCCGCCGGTGTCGGTGACGCGCGGGGCGCATTCGGCGAGCACGCTTTCCACGTCCAGCAGCTGGATCAGCTCGCCGTGGAAGCGCGTCACGCCGGTGAGGTAATGGCATTCGCCACCCAGGTCCGGCGGCGGGTGGATGTCCTCCACCGCGATGTTGACGATGCGTTCGACGCCGGCCACGAGGAAGCCCTGCACGGTCCGGTTGAACTCGGTCACGACGAGGTAGGGCGCCTCGGGCGTACCGGGCGGCGAGGCATGGCCGACCGCGCGGGCGAGGTCCAGCACGGGCACCGTGCGTCCGCGGACGTCGGCCGCGCCGCTGAAGGCCGGCGGCAGCTGCGGCAGGGTGAACAGCGGCGGGCGCGGAATCACTTCCTGCACCTTGAAGACGTTCACGCCAAAAAGCTGACGCGAGCCCAGCCGGAAGAGCAGGAGCGCCAGCCGGTTGTGGCCGGCCAGGCGCGTGCGTTGGTCGATGCGGTCGAGGAGGTCGCGGCTCATGCCCGCGTTGTCGGCGTGGCCGGGCCTTCCTTGAGGCGGCGCGCAGCGCGCCGCGGCACGGCGATTGCCTAGGAGCAGGCATGAGACGGTCCGCCTTGCTCCCGATGCTCCAGCGCTACGTCGTCATGGCGATGTTCGTGGCCGCCGTGCTGGTCGCGCAGGCAGCGCGCGCGGCGGACGGCACGACCCCCGTGGCGGACATCCTGAAGGCGGCCGAGGCCGCACTCGGCGGTAACGGGGCGCAGGTCGAAGCCCGCGTGGACACCGCGGTCCGCATGCCGGCTTGCACGCAGCCGCTGCAGGGCACCGTGCTCGGGCCGCGGATGGCCGAGGTGCGCTGCCCCGACGCTGGCGGCTGGCGCCTGACCGTGCCGGCACGCGTGCGTCGCGAGGCGGACGTGGTGGTGCTCACCGCGCCGGCGCGGGTCGGGGTGGCGATCGAGGCCGGGCAGCTGGCGGTGCAACGGCGCGACGTGGCGGGAGGCGCGGCCGTGGGGATGGCCGACCCCGGGCAGGTCGCCGGGCGGATCCCGCGTCGCGCGCTGCCGGCGGGGGCCGTGGTCAGCGCGGGGGATCTCGCGGACGGCGCCGGGACGCTGAAGCGTGGGGATCCGGTGGTCATCGTCTCGCGCGCCGGGGGCATCGAGGTGCGGACCGGGGGCCGGGCGTTGGGGAACGCCTTGGGCGGCGCGGTCGTCGCGGTGGAAAACCTGGCCTCCAAGCGGATCGTGCGCGGGCGGCTGGTGGCGGACGGGGTGGTCGAGGTGCTGCAGTGACCGTTCGTCTGAACCGATTCCGACGAACTGCGGACGGGGCCTCAAGTCCGGCGGGCGGTCGCCGATACCGGCCCTGACCGCGCAATCCCCGGAGTTCGTCATGACCACCAAGATCGATGGCCTGAGCCCGCCCCCGGCCCGTGCCCTGGAGTCCGCCGCGTCGCCCGCCGTGGCGCGCGCCGGCACCGATCGTTCCGCTGCCGTCGTCGCGTCCCCGGCCGTCGACAGCGTACGCCTGACCGGCGAAGCCACCGGCCTGCAGGCCGCGTTGGAGTCGCAGCTGGGCCAGTCCGCGCCGATGGACATGGCGAAGGTGAGCGCCGTGCGCGCCGCCCTGGCCGACGGCACCTACCGGGTCGATCCGCAGGAAATCGCGAATCGTCTCGTCGCACTCGAGCGCCAGATGAGGGGATGACCCGATGCACGCCCTGTCCATGACCGCAACGTCGCCCGCGCAGGCGGGCGAAGCGCTCGATGCGCTCGAACGGGCGTTGCAGGAGGAGAGGCGTGCATTGCTCGACAACGACGCGGAAGCGCTCGTGCAGTCGACGCAGGCGAAGCTCGTCGCGCTGCGTCGCGCCGAGACGGTCGCACCGGGCCATGCCGAGGCCGAGCGCGTGATGGCGCTCGCCGAGCTCAACCGCGCGAACGGCATCCTGCTGTCGCGCCGTCGTCGTGAAGTGTCGTGGGCGCTGCGCCACCTGGGCCGCGTCGAGAGCTCCGGCGTGTACGATGCCGGGGGTCAGGCGGGCATGCGCCCGCAGTCGCGATGCCTGGGCGTGGGATGAGCGAGAACGAGCCGTCGAATCCGACCGCGGTACCCCACTGGAGCGCGCAGATGCGCTGGGCGGCGGACGTCGCCCCGATGGCGGTGCTGCTGCTCGACGCCGACGGCCATGTCGCCTATTCGAATGCCAGCGCGCACCGCCTCGGCGCGCGCCTCGACCCGTCGCTGACCGAATCCGAAGCCGCCCGTCGCCTGCTCGACCTCGTCAACGAGGGCGACTGGGCGATCGCCTGCGTGCAGGGTCATTCGCGCCGCGACGCCGGCGTCCGCGCCGACCTCGTGCTCGCGGTCGAGACCTTCTGCGGCATGGGCGACAACGACGGGCTGCGTTTCGTCGCGTTCACCGACGTCTCCGCACGGTCCGCGCGCGAGCGTGAACTTCAGCAGCGGCACGACGAGCTCGAGCGCGCCTACCGTTCGCTCGCCGGCGCGCAGGAACAACTGCTCCAGTCCGAGAAGATGGCGTCGATCGGCCAGCTGGCCGCGGGCGTCGCGCACGAGATCAACAATCCGATCGGCTACGTGCACAGCAACCTCGGCACGTTGCGCGAATACATGGGCTCGCTGTTCGGCATGCTCGAGGCCTATTCCGCCGCGGTCGCCGCCCCCGACCCGGCCGCGCATCGCGAGGAGATCCGCTCGCAGCGCCAGCGGCTCGACATCGATTTCATCCTCGGCGACCTGCCGCAGCTCCTCGACGAGTCACGCGAGGGCATCGAGCGCGTCACCCGGATCGTGCAGGACCTCAAGGAGTTCTCGCACGTCGGCCGCAACGAGACGATGCGGCCGTCCGACCTCGTCAAGGGCCTCGAATCCACGCTCAACATCGTGTGGAACGACCTCAAGTACAAGGTCAAGCTCGAGAAGATCTATGGCGAGATGCCGCTGGTGGAATGCCTGCCGTCGGAGATCAACCAGGTCTTCATGAACCTGCTGATCAACGCCGGCCAGGCGATCGCCGAGCGCGGCACGATCACGCTCGCCTGCGGCGAGGAGAGCGGCGAGGCCTGGGTGAGCATCGCCGACTCGGGCTGTGGGATTCCCGAGGAGACGCTCGGCCGCATCTTCGATCCGTTCTTCACCACCAAGCCGATCGGCCGCGGCACCGGCCTCGGCCTCGCGATCTCCTATCGCATTATCGAGAAGCACCACGGCCGGATCGAAGTGCAGAGCACGGTCGGGCAGGGCACCACCTTCCGCGTGGTGCTGCCGGTGCGGCAGCCGACCGCCTCGCGCGCCGAGTGAGCCTCGCGGCGACGAACGGCGTCGGCGTCGACTGAACCAGACAGCGTTGCCGCCGATAACCCGGTGACCGGGCGCCCCCACCCGGACCGCCCGGCCGCGACGCCGGACGTCGTCGCGTGCAGAAGGGAGCGAATGAGGCCGGGATCTTCAGGCGACATCGTGCTCGGCGAGCCCTTGCGCTTCGCCATCCATGACGCATCCGGCACGCTGCTGCTGAACCGCGGAATGGTCGTCGGCAGCGAGCAGCAGCGCGACCGCCTGGTCGCGCGCGGCTTCATGGTGGCGGCCGACGACCGCGCGATCGGTGCCGCGCGCGGCACCGCCGCGCCCTTGCCGCCGCTCCGGCTCGCCGATACCCCGGTCTTCGACGCCGTGCGCGACCTGGCCACGCGCCTGCAGATGCTGCACAACCAGCTGCTGACGCGCACCACGGGCGGCTTCGCGGCGGCGATCACGCGCATGGCGGCGCAACTCGACGACCTCGCCGCGCGCGATGCGGACGCCGCGCTGGCGTCGATGCACCTCGATGCCAGCGAAGACGGCCTCGCCGCGCGACTCGTGCATGCGGGCGTGCTGATCCGCGTCTTCGCGACCGCGCTGGGGCTCGATGCCCGCGAGCGCCTGTCCATCATCGCGGCCGCGCTCACCTACGACGTCGCGCTGACGCCGGTGGCGCGCGTGCTCAACCACCAGAGCAGCCCGTTGACGCCGGAGCAGCGTCGAGCCGTGGACGCGCACGTCGACGAGACCCACCACCTGCTGCGCGATGCGGATGTGTCCGATGACATCTGGCTCCGCGCGGTGCATGAGCACCACGAGCGGGTCGACGGCAGCGGCTATCCGCGTGCGCTCGCGGCCGACGAGATATCGCTCGCGGGCCGCATGCTCGGGATCGTCGACACCTTCAGCGCGATGGTGCGTCCACGCGCGTACCGCGACGCGGTGCTGAGCCGGGAGGCGCTGCGCGACATCTTCGTGGCGCGCAGCCGCTCGGTCGACGAGCGACTGGCCCATGCCTTCGTACGCGAGATCGGCATGTATCCGCCCGGTGCGCTCGTGCGTCTGGCCAGCCGCGAGATCGCGGTGGTGGTCCGCCGCGGCGCCGATGCCAAGCACCCCGACGTTCGGGTAGTGATGCAGGCCGACAGCGCACCGGCGTTGGCCTACCCGCGACGGGACACGTGCCGGGCCGAGCACGCGATCGTCGAAGGCATTCCGCAGCGGCGCTATCCCGGCCTGCAGCCCTCGATCCATCGCCTCTGGCGCGAGTGACGCCGCCGCGGGCTAGAAGCCCACTTCCTCGCCCGCCGCGCGCCGCTCGTGCGCACGGAAGGCCTCGCGTACATGCTCGCGGAGCTCGTCGTCGTTCCACGGCTTGGTGAGGAACCGGTAGATCGCGCCGTGGTTGATCGCCTCGGTGATCGTGGCGAGGTCGGTGTAGCCCGACAGCACCATGCGCACCGTGTCGGGATACAGGTCGCGCACGCGGGCGAGGAACTCGGTGCCGCTCATGTCCGGCATGCGCTGGTCGGAGACGATCACCTGCACGCGGTTGCTGGCGAGCAGGTCGAAGGCTTCGCGAACCGAATTCGCGGTGAGGATCTGGTAGCCGTCGCGACGGAACAGGCGCACCAGCGAGCGCAGCACGTTCTCCTCGTCGTCGAGCAGCAGCAGCGTGCGCTCCGGGCGCGTCTGGGCGAACGCCTCGGGCAGCAGGAAGCGCTTGCGGATCAGCTCGCCGAGGCCTTCGGCCGGTTGCGGGGCGCTGAAGATGTAGCCCTGGAAGAAGTCGCAATGGTTGCGGCGCAGGAAGCCGAGCTCGGCCTCGCTCTCGACGCCCTTCGCGCAGACCTTCATGTCGAGGCGATGGCCCATCGCGATGATGCCGCGCACGATGGCCGCCGACCGGGTGTCGCTCGTGACGTTGCGGATGAAGCTGCGGTCGATCTTCAGGCGGTCGAGCGGATACTGGGCGAGCGCCGCGAACGACAGTCCGCCGAGCCCGAAGTCCTGCACCGTGAGCGTCGCACCGAGCTCGCGCAGGCCGACCAGCGTCTCGTAGGTGTGGCGCGCGTCGAGCGACAGCGCGTTTTCCGGCACCTCGAATTCCAGTGCATTGCCCGGCAGGTTCAGTCGATGCAGCAACTCGCCGATGCGATCACGGCAATCGGGCTGCGCGAGCAGCGTCGTGGGCAGGTGCATCGAGATGGTGAGGTAGTCGATGCCCTCGTCGCGCCACTGCGCGAGCTGCCGTGCGGCCGCTTCGACCACCCACGAGCCCAGTCGCGCCGAGAGGCCGACGCGCTCGACGATGTCCAGGAACCGGTTCGGGCGCAGAAGGCCGTTGCCTTCCGAATTCCAGCGCAGCAGTGCCGAGAAGCCGGCGAGCGAGCCGTCCTGGCCGTTCACGAACGGCTGGAAGAACAGCCGGAACTCGTCGCGATCGAAGGCGTCGGCGAAGCGCTGCGCGAAGCCGTCGTTGATCGGCCCGCGGTCCGGGCGCCCGGAGTACAGGCCCACGTTGTCGAGGCCGGTCTGCTTCGCATGCCGCAGTGCATGCTCCGCCGTCGCCAATAGCGCCGCCGCGTTCTGCGCATGGTCGGGGAATACGGCGATGCCGATCGAGAGGGTGATCGGCAGCGTGTAGGGCGGAATGGAGAGCGGCACCTCGAAGGCGTCGCGCAGCCGCTCCGCCAGCGACTCGCCGTCCATCTCGCCCTCGCGGTAGCCGATGCCGGCGATGAACTCGTCGGTGCCGCGGCGCCACAGCCAGGCATCGGCGGGCATCGCATTGCGCAGCCGCTGCGCGACCGCGGCGAGCACCTGGTCGCCGACCGTCTCGCCCATGTTGGTGTTGATCGAGCCGAACATGTCGACGTCGATGTGCAAAAGCGCGACCTTGCGACGCGTCGCCGCGGCGGCGGCGATCGCGGTCGCCAGGCTGGGGCCGTTCGCGCCGAGCCGGTAGATCCCGGTGACGGGATCGACCGGGACGCTGCCGTATTCGTCGTAGCGCTGTGCCATGGCGCCGAGTCTAGGCGCTGGACCGTTCGCGCGGGGCCTCAGTGGCCGGTCGTTTCGGCGGCGGGTTTCGGAGCGCTGCCGAAGCTGCCGTCGGCGGAGGCGGCGAGATACGCGAACACCGCGTAAGCGGCCGCGTTCTGCTGGATCGCGGCGGGGTCGATCTTGTCGAAGGTGTCGTCCGGTGTGTGGTGCAGGTCGAAATAGCGCGTCCCGTCCTGCGCGAGCGAGGCCCAGGCGAGGCCCTGCTGGGCGAACGGTCCGATGTCCGGGCCCGGCCCTTCGCCGCCGCCCGATTCGAGCCGCGCGATGCCCAGCGGCGCGAGCGCCTGCAGGATCTGCTCGTCGGCCTCGCGTGCATTCGCCGGCAGCGAGCTCGAGTAGCCGTAGATGCGGTCCGCGCCGAAGTCGCTCTCGGCGCCGACCTGATGCTTCGCGAGCTGCGGCAGGTGCTTCGCCGCGTAGGCGCGACCGCCGTGCAGGCCCTGTTCCTCGTTCGCGAACGCGACCACCCGGATCGTGCGCGCCGGGCGCTGCTTGAGCTTGCCGATCATCGCGCCCGCGGCCATCGTGATGCCGACGCCCGCACCGTCGTCGATCGCGCCCGTGCCGAGGTCCCATGAGTCGAGGTGGCCGCCGATCAGCACGACCTCGTCGGGCTTCGAACGCCCGCGGATCTCGCCGATGACGTTGTAGGAGGTCGCCTCGCCGTTCCAGCCGCAGTCGAGCGCGAGGCGCAGGCGCTGCGGGCCCGCCGCGACCAGGCGCGACAGCTGCTGCGCGTCGGGCGCCGACAGGGCGGCTGCCGGGATCGGCGTGACGCCCGGATCGAAGCGGGTGATGCCGGTGTGCGGGATGCGGTGCGAATCCGTGCCCGCGGAATGCATGACGTAGCCGATCGCGCCCTTGGTCGCCGCGGTGGTCGGGCCGCGCGAACGGATGCGGGAGCCGACGGCATAGTCGTCGCCGCCGCGCTTGGGCAGCATCTGGAAGTCGATGAAGGCGATCTTGCCCGCGAGGGCGCCGGCCGGCAGTGCTTCGAGGGTGGCCAGGTCGGTGAAGCGCACGACTTCGCCCTCGACCGTGCCGCCGGGGCTGCCGCCCAGCGCGGTGAGGCGCAGCGGCTGCGCATGCGCGCCGAGGATCGAACCCGATTCGCTGCGGCGCTCCCATTTCGGGAAGGTCACCGGCTCGGTCCAGACGCGGTCGTAGCCGAGCGACTTGAACTTCGCCTGCGCCCAGGCCACGGCGCGCACATCCCCCTCGCTGCCCGCCATGCGCGGGCCGACTTCCGTCGTCAGCGATTCGGTGATGCGGTACGCAAGGTCGCTGGAGAGCGCCTGTTCCCGCAGCGCCGTCGCCTGCGCGACCGCGGCGTCGGGGATCCGGACCGGCTTCGGCGCGGGCGCGGCGCCTGCCGAAGTGGCGAGGGCCAGGGTGAGTGCCGCCACGATCAGCCGGTTGCGCATGCCTCGATATCCCGTCTTGAAAACTCCCGGAGCTTAGCAACCGGACGCATCGCGGCGGGTATGGCGGAGGTCATGGTCCGATGGTGCGACCGCCCAGAAGATCGCGGATCTCACGCAGCAGGACGACGTCTTCGGCCGGCGCGGCCGGTGCCGCCTCGACCGGGGCTCGCAGGCGGTTGTACGCGCGCAGCACGAGGAAGATCACCAGCGCGACGATCAGGAAGTCGATCGTGGACTGCAGCACGCTGCCGTAGCGCAGCGCGATTTCGGGCGACGCGACCGCGCCCGCGGCATCGTGCACGGCGGGTTTCAGCACCGCCTTCCACTGGTCGACGCGGATGCCGCCGGTCGCCATCGCGAGCAGCGGCATGACCACGCCGTCCACCAGCGCGCTCACGATCTTGCCGAACGCCGCGCCGATGACGACGCCGACCGCGAGGTCGACGACGTTGCCTCGCGCGATGAAGGCCTTGAATTCGCGGATCAGCGCCATCGCTCGGCCCCGGGGTCAGGAGGAAGGATGTGGCCGTCGAGTGCGACGACGCCATCGAGGGTCGCGTGGAAGGCATCGCCGGGCTGCAGCGCGGCGACGCCCGCGGGCGTGCCCATGAAGACGAGGTCGCCCGCCTTCAGCGCATAGAGCTTCGACAGCTCGTGCAGGATCTCCTCGACGTTCCAGACGAGGTCGTCGAGCCCGCTGTGCTGGCGCCGCTGGCCGTTCACGTCGAGCGAGATCGCCCGCGCGGCGTAGTCGCCGACGCGTGCGGCCGGCACCAGCGAGCTCACCGGCGCGGAATGGTCGAATGCCTTGCCCGTATCCCACGGCAGGCCCTTCGCCTTCGCGTTCGCCTGCAGATCGCGGCGGGTGAGGTCGAGCCCGATGCCGTAGGCGAAGACGAGGCGCAGCGCATCGGACGGATCGAGCTCGCCGGGCGGGGCGTCGGCGCCGAGCGCGACCACCAGTTCGACCTCGTGGTGCAGGTCCGACGTGCCGGGCGGGTACGGCACGCGGCCGTCGAGGACGATCGCATCGGCCGGTTTCAGGAAGAACACCGGCGTGCCGCGCTCGGCCTTCGAGGCGGCCACCGCCGCGCCCATCTCGCGGGCGTGGTCGGCGAAGTTGCGGCCCACGCAGTAGATGCGGCGGACGGGAAAGTGGTCGGACGTTCCCTCGACGGGAATACGGACGGGCGCGGGCGCCGGAACGACGTCGCCCATGCTCAGCGCGAGAGCATCGGGCGCGGGACCACGCGGTACGCGCCGTCAAGCACGCGCGAGCGGGCCGGTGCGGCGGCGCCGCGCGGACGCAGCAGACGCCAGCCGAGGCTGCCGAGGATCAGCACGGTGCCGATCGCCAGCGCGGCCACGACGAGCAGTCCGAGCACGACGAGGCCCGCCAACGCGAGCGCCGCACGCAGCACGCGATGGCGCGGCTTGCGTGGCTCGAGAACCGCGCGCGCGGCGCCGCGGAGCGGACGATCGAAGCGACCGAGGACGTCGGAAAGGCGGAACAGGGTATGCAGGCGCATGCGACACTGACCGGGAACTGCGAGCGACGGAGTATCCGGCGCTGCTCCACGGACTGTGTGAGGGACTCGTTAAGAGATGGACGGCGTGATCGCGAAGCTTTCCGCATTGCCCGAGGGGCAGCCGGCGGAGGTCGAGGCGGAGATCGACGGCGGGCCCGAGTCGCTGATCGTCCTGCGCCGCGGCGACCGGGTCGACGCGTTCCTCAACGTCTGCCCGCATGCCGGCCGGCGCCTCGACTGGGCGCCCGGCAAGTTCCTTCTCAGCCGCGAAGGCCACCTCGTCTGCGCCGCCCATGGCGCGTCGTTCGCGATGCCGGCGGGGGAGTGCGTGGCCGGGCCGTGCCGCGGGGATTCCTTGCGTCGCGTCGCGCTGATCGTCGACGGCGACGAGGTCCGCCTGGGCGCTTGAGGCGCGGCGCACGCTCAAGTGCGCGCCTCTCGATCCGGGTCCGAGAGGGGCGTTCGCAAGACCGTCAACCACCGTCCTGATGGGGCAATACCCCGTTGGCGGCGCCGGCCCGACGCTTCAGCGCGGTGCGGCACCCACGCGTCGACGCACGCCGTCCAGGTCGCGTACCGGCCGCACTTCGATCGCGCCGAACCGCGACCAGGGCATCGATTGCGCGATGCGCATCGCCTCGTCGGCGTCCGCCGCTTCGACCAGGTTGAAGCCTGCGAGGAACTCGCGCGTCTCCGCGAACGGGCCGTCGCTGACGCGCGCGGCACCGTCGCGGTGGCGCAGCGTACGCGCGCTCGCGGCGGGCTCGAGTTGCTGAGAATCCAGCACGCGGCCCTCGTCGCGCAGCGCGTCCACTTTCGCGAGGCAGTCGCGCATGTCCGCATCGAACTCGGCCTCCGGGACGGCGGCGAGGCGTTCGCGATCGATGTAGATCAGCAGCATGAACCGCATGGCGGAGGTCCGTTCGGCGACCCGCCAAGGCTGCGGCAAGCCGGGCCGCCTGTCACGCGCCCGCGCAACGGGCCGCGCGCTCGAGCAGCACGCGACGCTCGGGTGCGTTGCGCGTGAGCGCGGCGGCGCGCTCGAATTCGACGCGGGCTTCCGCGCGGCGGCCGAGCCGCTCGAGCAGGTCCCCGCGCACGGCCGGCAGTGGCGCGAAGCCGTCGAGTGCGCCGTCCTCGACGAGCCGATCCACGCGCTGCAGGGCGACGTCGGGGCCCGTCGCCATCGATTCGGCGACCGCGCGGTTCAGCTCGACGACCGGGGAACCGGTGATCGCCGCCAGTCGCGCATACAGGGCGACGATCCGCGGCCAGTCCGTCGCGGCGGCGGTGGGCGCGGTGGCGTGACAGGCGGCGATCGAGGCCTGCAGGGCATAGGGTCCATCGCCGCCGAGCGACCGCGCGCGGTCCAGTGCGGCGAGCCCATGCCGGATCAGCGTGCGATCCCACCGGCCGCGATCCTGGTCGGGCAACAGCACCGCATTGCCGGCGGCGTCGGTGCGCGCGCGCAGCCTTGACGCCTGCAGCTCCATCAGCGCGAGCAGCCCGTGCACCTCCGCCTCGAGCGGCAGCAGGCCGGCGACCACGCGGCCCAGGCGCATCGCGTCCTCGCAGAGCGCCGGGCGCACGAGGTCGTCGCCCGACGTCGCCGAATAGCCTTCGTTGTAGACGAGGTAGATCACCTGCAGCACGGCGTCGAGCCGCTCGGCGAGCGCCTCGCGCCGCGGCACCTCGAACGGCACGCCCGCCTCGCGCAGCGTGCGCTTCGCGCGCACGATGCGCTGCAAGATCGTCGCCTCGCGCGTGAGGAAGGCGCGTGCGATCTCCTCGACGGTGAGGCCGCCGAGCAGCCGCAGGGTGAGGGCAATGCGCGCGTCGACCGGCAGTACCGGGTGGCAGGCGACGAACATTAGCCGCAGCAGGTCGTCGCCGAGGTCGTCCTCGTCCGCGCGCATGGCGGCCTCGCTCTCCCGGGAGGGGTCGTGGATTTCGCGTTCGATCGCGTACTCGCGCTGGCGCTCGCCGTGCAGTGCGCGTTGGCGCAGGTGGTCGAGCGCGCGGTTGCGCACCGCCGTCGCGAGCCACGCGGCCGGGTTGTCCGGCAGTCCGTCCGCGGGCCAGCGCTGCAGCGCCTGAAGGAGCACGTCCTGCACCAGTTCCTCGGCGGTGCCGACGTCGCCCGTCATCCGCGCGGCGCGCGCGACGAGCCGCGGCGATTCCATTCGCCACAGCGTGTCGAGCAGGCGCGCGACCGCCTCCGTCATGGAGTCATGGCGCGGGCGGCATGTTCGACGCGTCCATCCAGAACAGGCCCCACTGGTGGCCGTCCGGGTCGTTGAAGGCGCGCTGGTACATCGACTCGGACTCTTCCGCATCGTGTTCGGTCGTGGCGCCGGCCTCGACCGCGCGTCGATGGAAATCGTCCACGGCGTCGCGCGACTCGAACGAGAGGGTGAGGAAGTGCTGCGTCGACGCCATCGGGTCGCCGGCCGGTTTGGTGGTGAACGACTGGAACAGCTGGCGCGCCAGGAACATCAGCCGCGTGCCTTCGTTGAGCTGCACGCATACGGCGTGCTCGCCGGTGAATTGCGGATCGACATCGAGGTCCAGCGCTTCGACGAAGCGGCGGGTACGCGCGACGTCGACGGTGGGCAGGTTGAGATAGAGCGGATGTTTCATGCGTTGGCTCCATGGAGGGCCGGCCCGTTGACCATCCAGGCCTTGCCGTATCGGTCGACGAGCATGCCGAAACGCGTGGCCCAGAAGGTGGGCTCGAGTGGCATGCGGATCTCGGCGCCCCGGGACAGTGTCGCCCAGACGCGCTCGGCCTCTTCGATGCTGTCGAGCATCACGTTGACGGAGGTGGTCGCGCCCCCGGCGGGCGTGCCGTCGCTGCACCCGGCCTGCATGTCGGCGCCCATCAGCGCCGCGCCGCCCGACTGCAGGTGGATGTGCATGATCCGGTCGTGCGACGCGGCCGGCATGTCCGCGGCCATCGGCGAGTCGCCGACGGTCATGCGGAACACGATCTCGCCGCCGAAGGCCTCGCGGTAGAACTCGAAGGCCTCGGCGCAGGTGCCGTCGAAGGGCAGGTAGGCGATGAGTTGCATGGCGTCCTCCTCAGTTCCCGGCCAGCCGGTCGCGCAGGCGCGCTTCCTGCTCGCGAAGCCCGGGCGTCAGTTCCGCGCCGAAGTCCTCGAGCTCCATGACGGGGCGGATCTCGATCTCGGAGTCTTCCGGCATCGGGTTCGGGCAGCGGCGCACCCATTCGATCGCCTCGTCCATCGATCGCACCTGCCAGAGCCAGAACCCCGCGACCAGCTCGCGCGTCTCCGCGAACGGACCATCGTGCACGCTGCGGGCGTCGCCCGAGAAGCGCACGCGCGCCCCGGCGGCGCTCGGCTTCAATCCCTCGCCGGCGAGCATCACGCCCGCCTTGACCAGCTCCGCGTTGAAGCGACCCATCGCCTCCATCAGCTCGGTGCTCGGCATCGTGCCGGCCTCGGAGGACGGGGTGGCCTTGACCATCACCATGACGCGCATCGGATTCTCCCGTGGGCGGCAAAGCGCCGCGCCTTCAGGAGGGATGACGAATGGGGCGCGACGATTTCGACATCGGCCGAGGCGCGGCCGACGAACGGTCGGGCCGGGGTCAGAACAGCAGGTTGACCATCACCACCGTGACCACCGAATAGATCAGCGAGAGCGGGCCGCCGATCCGCCAGAGGTCGCGGCTGGTGTAGCCGGCCGGCCCGCTGATCATCGAGATGACCGGATTGGACGCGGTCATGAAGTTGTTCGACGCCGACAGCGCGACGGTAAGTGCGAAGGCGGTCGGGTCGCCGCCGGCCGCGAGCGCGAGGTTGATCGCGAGGGGCACGACGACGATCGTCGCGCCGACGTGGCTGATCACCAGCGAGAACGCGGTGGTGCCCAGCGCGACCAGCACCTGCAGCAGCCACGGCGGCGTCCCGGCCGGCAGGCGCTCGACGGTGTGCCCGGCGAGCCAGGCCGCGGCGCCGCTCGAATCCATCGCCCAGCCGAGCGGGATCAGGCAGGCCATCAGGAAGACCGTCTTCCAGTTGATGGCGGCATACGCCTCGTCGATGTCGAGCACGCCCGCGATGAGCATGCCGGCCACGCCCGTCATCAGCGCGATCGAGACCGGCAGGCGCGACGACAGCGCCAGCAGCATGGCGACCGTGAAGATCACCAACGCGGCGCGCAGCTTGTGCGGCCGCTGCTTCGCCTTCGGGTAGTCGGTGACGACCACGAGGTCGCGCGTCGAGGAGACCTGCCCGAGGTCGCTCCAGACGCTGTGCAGCACCAGCATGTCGCCGGCGCGCAGCGCGGTGTCGCGCACGTTGTCGCGCAGCACCTGCTTGTCGCGGTTGATCGCCAGCAGCGAGACCCCGTAGCGGCGGCGCAGCTGCAGTTCGCCTGCGGTGCGGCCGATCCAGCGCGACGTCGCCGGGACGACGGCTTCCGAGATGCCCGCGCGCGCCGGATTGAACAGGTCGGCGAAGTGGCGCAGGCGCGTGTTGAGGCGCAGGAAGCGGTTCTGCGCGAAGTCGACGACCTGCTGCCGCGGGCCCATCACGCCGAGCACGCTCCCCACCTGCAGCCGCGAATCCGCGGGCGGCGACAGGCGGCTCTCGTCGCCTGACATCAGCGCCAGCACCATCGGCACCCCGCGCAGTTGCTCGACCTCGATGACCGTCATGCCCGCCAGCGGACTGTCCTCGGTGACCTCGAGTTCGTAGACGTCGCCCTCGATGCCGTAGGCCTGCGCGAAGTAGGACTCCGTGCGGCCCGGCGTCGCGCCTTTCGCGCCGTCGTCCGGGAGCTCGCGCGAGCCGCGGAAGTGGAAGTAGGCGAGCGAGGCGGCGAGCAGCGCGAGGCCGATCGGCAGCGGGCGGAACATGTGCAGCGGCTCGAGCGTCGCCGCGCCGCCGGGCAGGTTGGCGTTCGCCGCGACCAGAAGGTCGTTGAGCAGGATCAGCGGCGAGTTGCCGACCATCGTGAGCCCGCCGCCCATGAGAATCGCCGCGGCGATCGGCAGCAGCAACTTCGGCAGCGGCAGGCCGGTGCGCGACGACAGGCGCGCGGCGACGGGCATGTAGAGCGCCATCACCGACGGGTTCTGCATGAAGGCCGAGTTGAGGCCGGCGACGCCCGTGGTCAGCAGCAGAAGTCGTCTTTCGTCGCCGTGCGATCGACGCAGCAGCCAGGCGGCGAGGCGGTTCAGCGCGCCGGTACGGTCGAGGCCGGCGCCCAGGATCATCGTCGCGATGATCGAGATCACGGCGTTGCCCGAGAAGCCGCCGAACAGCACGTCGGGGTCGACGAGGCCGGTGAGGCCGAGCAGCACCAGCACCACCAGGGCGACGACGTCGGCGCGGATGCGCTCGAACAGGAACATCAGCATGGTGAAGGCGGTGATCGCCAGCACCAGCACCATGTCCTGCGTCAGCGGAAGGGCGGTGTCGTCCATCGCTCAGCCGGCTCGCACGCACGCGCGATGCGCGGAGGCGGCGGGGCGGGCGAGGGCGACGGTCGCACTCATCCGATGCGGTCGTACACCAGGTCCCAGACGCCGTGGCCGAGCTTCAGCCCGCGCGTCTCGAAATGCGTATCGGGCCGCCAGTCCGGACGCGGCACCTGCCCGCGCAGCCCGGCGCGATTGGCGAGGCCGGGCGTCGCGTCGAGCACGTCCCACATGTGCTCGGCGTAGTTTTCCCAGTCGGTGGCGAGGTGCAGCAGTCCGCCGGGCGCGAGCTTGCGCACGAGCAGCTGCGCGAAGGCCGGCTGCACCAGGCGGCGCTTGTGGTGCTTCGACTTGTGCCACGGGTCCGGGAAGTAGATGCGCACTTCCTGCAGCGACGCATCGGCGATCTCGTTCTCGAGCACTTCCACCCCATCGTGGTGGTAGACGCGAACGTTGGTCGTGCCGTCCGCCGCCAGCGCGTTGAGGAAACGGCCGACGCCCGGTGCATGCACCTCGATGCCCACGTAGTCACGGGCCGGATCGTTCGCCGACGCGAACCGCAGTGCTTCGCCGTTGCCGAAGCCGATCTCGAGGATGCGCGGCGCATGCCGACCGAAGGCCGCGTCGAAATCGCGCGGCGCCCCGGTGTAGTCGAGCCCGTACCGCGGCCACAGCTCGTCGAAGGCGCGCTGCTGCGCCTCGGTGAAGCGACCCTGCCGCAGCACGAAGCTGCGGATGCGCCGGTTGCCCGCCTCGACGGTAAAGGGCTTGGCCTGCGGGACGTGCGGTGCCGTCATCCGCCGATGAGCCCGTCCACCGGCGACGAGGCGCTGGCGAAGCGCTTGCGCGGGATGCGGCCGGCGCGGAACGCGGCGCGTCCGGCCTCGACCGCCAGCTTCATCGCATGCGCCATCAGCACGGGATCCTGCGCGCCGGCGATCGCCGTATTCATCAGCACGCCGTGGCAGCCGAGCTCCATCGCGATGCTCGCGTCCGAGGCGGTACCGACGCCGGCGTCCACGATGATGGGAACCGAGGCCTGCTCGACGATCTCGATCAGGTTGTAGCGGTTCTGGATGCCGAGGCCCGAGCCGATCGGCGCGGCGAGCGGCATCACCGCCACGCAGCCGATTTCCTCAAGGCGTTTGCAGAGGATCGGGTCGTCGGAGGTGTAGACCATCACGTCGAAGCCGTCGGCCACCAGCGTCTCGGCCGCCTTCAGCGTCGCCACCACGTCCGGATAGAGCGTGCGGGCGTCGCCCAGCACCTCGAGCTTGACCAGCTTGTGGCCGTCCAGCAGCTCGCGCGCGAGCCGGCAGGTGCGCACCGCGTCGTCGGCGGTGTAGCAGCCGGCCGTGTTGGGCAGGATCGTGTAGCGGTCGGGCGGCAGCACGTCGAGCAGGTTCGGCTCGCCCGGGTTCTGCCCGATGTTGGTGCGGCGGATCGCGACGGTCACGATCTGCGCGCCGGAGGCCTCGGTCGCGAGGCGGGTCTGCTCGAGGTCGGCGAACTTGCCCGTGCCGGTGAGCAGGCGGGACGAATAGGAGACGCCCGCGATGACGAGCGGGTCGTTCGAAACGGGATCGGTCATGCCGGGATTATCGCATCGACCGGCCGTCCCCGATCCGCCGCGCTCAGCCGCCGCCGAGCGCGTGGACGATCTCGACCCGGTCGCCCTCGGCCAGCCGGTGGCCGGCATGGCGGCCCCGGGGCACGATTTCGCCATTGACCTCGACGGCGACCCGGCGGGTCGCCAGGCCTTCCTGCTCCAACAGGGCGAGGACGTCCGTGCCGCTCGGCAGTTCGCGGGGCTGGCCGTTCAGGAAGACGCGCTGGGGATTTTCCATCCGGCGATTGTCGCGCGATGCCCGCAGGGGCGCATCCCGCCGGGCGTCGGACCCTGCCTGAAGCCGCTTGCGTAACGAACCCTTCACATGCTTCGATGCCGGCCATCCGCCGGCGTACGCCCGGTGGCTTCCCGACGCTTTCAAGGACGCAACGCATGAAACCTGTCCGTACCGTGCTGGCCGCCGCGCTCGCGCTTGCCGCGATGCCCGCCTTCGCGCAGACCTATTCGCAGACCATCTTCTTCGGCGACTCGCTGACCGATGCGGGCTCGTTCCGTCCGACGCTGGTGCAGGTCGCGGGTCCCTCGGCCGGCATCCTCGGCCGCTTCACCACCAACCCGGCGCTGGTCTGGGCCGAGTACCTGGCCGACTTCTACGGCACGAACGCGGCACCGTCCAACCAGGGCGGCACGAACTACGCGGTCGGCGGCGCGCGCATCGGCACGAACGGCACGCAGGTCTTCGCGCCGGGCGTCACCGCGCCGATTCCGTCGCTGCAGACGCAGGTCAACAACTACCTGACCGCGAACGGCGGTCGCGCCGACGCGAACGCGCTGTACACCGTCTGGGGCGGCGCGAACGACATCTTCGCGATCACCAATGCCGGTGCGCCCGCGCAGGCGACCATCACCTCGGCCGTCACCGGCCAGATCGGCATCGTCAGCCAGCTGACCACCGCCGGCGCGCGCTACATCCTCGTGCCGACGCTGCCGGACATCGGTTCGACGCCGGCGTTCCGCGCGCAGGGTCCGTCCGTGCAGACGATCGGCACCACGCTGTCGACGCAGTACAACACCGCGCTGTTCGGCGGCCTCGCGACCGCGGGCCTGCGCGTGATCCCGCTCGACACGTTCCACCTGCTCGGCGAAGTGATCGCGAGCCCGGCGCAGTTCGGCATCACCAACACCACGGGCACCGCCTGCAACCCGCAGATCACCGCGTCGTCGCTGACCTGCAACCCGGGCACGTACGCGAATCCGAGCTCGCCGTACACGTACCTGTTCGCCGATGGCGTCCATCCGTCGCTGGTCGGCCAGGCGATCCTCGCGGGCTACGCGATCTCCGTGCTCGAGGCCCCGCGCCAGGTCCAGCTGCTGACGCACACGACGTCGGTCACCAACCGCGCCCGCGCCGAGATCGTCGGTGGCCAGACCGCCGCCCGTTCGACGGTGGACGGCGAGGGCATGCGCTGGTGGGCGAACGTGAGGGGCGATTTCCAGCGCTACGGCCATGGCGACCTGTACGACGGCGCGGGCCCCGCGCTGACCGCGGGCGTCGACTGGAAGTCCGGCAGCCTCGTCTACGGCGGCTTCGCCGGCTTCGGCCGCAGCTCGTTCGATTGGGGCCGCCGCGGCGGCGAATTCGACCAGCGCGACGCGACGCTCGGCGGCTATGTCGGCTGGCGCAGCGGCGCGGCCTGGGTGAACGGCCAGATGTCCTACAGCAAGACCAGCTACGACCTCGACCGCAGCGTCGACCTGGGTCCGGCCAACCGCGTCCACCACGGCGAGACCGACGGCAACGTGCTGACGGTCGGTGCCGAGGGCGGCTGGGAGTTCGGTCATGGCGCGCTGA
>NZ_BAAGAB020000047.1:0-23478 GCF_047159895.1 Lysobacter xanthus | reverse complement strand
GAGACGTGGAAGGCGTTGCCCTGGTAGTGCAGGCCGACGGGGTCGACCGGATCGGGCAGCGCCTCGCCGGGCTGCAGCGTGGTCAGTCGCGGCGCCGGTTGGGCGGCGCGCGTCGGACCGGAGTGGTACTCGCGCCGTTCGCGTTCGCAGCCCGCGGCGAGCACGGCCGCGGCCAACGCGATGCCGACCAGCAGCGCGCTGCGATCAGCGCGGAAGCGCGAAGACATAGAGCGTTGCTCCCGCCGTCGTTTTCTGCTTCAGGTCGGGCAGTGCCGAGCCCCACCCCGCCGCCGCCGTGGCGTCGCGCGTGTCGAGGTTGTTGGTCACGATCGCCCCGGGCCAGCCGCCGATGCCCGACAGGATCGCGACGTACTGGCGACCGTCGGGGCCGCGGTAGGCGATCGGCTGGCCGATGATTCCGGAGTCGGTCTTGAACTGCCACAGCAGCGCCCCGCTGCGCGCGTCGATGGCCTTGAACCAGCCGTCCATCGTTCCGTAGAACACGAGGTCGCCGGCCGTGGACAGCGTGCCGCTCCAGACCGGCAGGTCCTCCTTGATCTTCCACATCGCGCGCCGCTGCACCGGATTCCACGCGGTGACCACGCCGCGGTTTCCGCCGGGCCCGGGGTAGTAGCGCTCCTCGGCGCCTACGTACGGGGTGCCCGCGATGTAGTTCACCTCGCTGGGCGTCATGTCCATGCACAGGTTGTTGTGCGGGATGTAGACGAGCCCGGTACGCGGCGAGAACGACGACGGGTTCCAATCCTTCATGCCGGGCGCGGCCGGGCAGATCTGGCGCGACGAGCGTCCGGTGTGCGGCGTCTTCTCCGCGTTGTACCGCGGGCGTCCGGTCGCCAGGTCGACTTTAAGGATCGAGTTCACCGCGCCGTACGGATCGGCCGACAGCACCTCACCCGTGGCGCGATCGAGCACGTAGACGAAGCCGTTCCGCTCGGGCCGCACGATCACCTTGCGCTTCACGCCGGCGATCGGCATCTCCAGCAGCAGGTTCTCGTTGACGGCGTCGTAGTCGTAGAGGTCGTGCGGCGAGAACTGGTAGTACCAGCGCGCTTCGCCCGTGTCGGGGTCGCGCGCGAAGATGCCGGCGGTCCACTTGTTGTCGCCGGGCCGCTGGTCGGGGTTCCACGGACCGGGGTTGCCCGTGCCGTAGAAGATCAGGTCCGTCTGCGGGTCGTAGGAAATCCAGCCCCAGACGGTGCCGCCGCCGATCTTCCAGGCGTCCGCCGGCCACGACTTCACGCCGAGGTCCTTGCCCTTGTCGCTCGCGTAGTGCGGCTTGAAGGACGCGCCGATCAGCACGTCCTTGTCCGGGCCGGTGCTGTAGGCCTTCCACGCGATGCTGCCGCTGCCCGCGTCGAGCGCGGCGAGCCAGCCGCGGACGCCCATCTCGCCTCCGGCGTTGCCGACGAGCACTTTGCCCTTCACCACGATGGGCGCCATCGTGACCGTCTCGCCCTTGTTGATCGAGCCGAGCTTGGTCTTCCACAGCTCCTTGCCGCTCGCGGCGTCGAGCGCGATCGTGTTGCCGTCGAGCGTGTTGAAGATGAACTTGCCGTCCCAGTACACGCCGCCGCGGTTCACGACGTCGCAGCACGCGACGCCCTGCGCGGCGGGTTCGGGCTTGGGCCGGTAGGACCACTTGGACGGCGCGCCGGGCTTGGTCAGGTCGAGCGCGTAAACGTTGTTCGGGTACGGCGTGACGATGTACATCGTGTCGGCGACGACGATCGGTGCCGCCTCCTGGCCGCGGTTGATCCCCGTGGAAAAGGTGAACTCGACCTTCAGCTGCTTCACGTTCCGCGCACTGATGTCGGCCAGCGGACTGAAACGCGTGTTGGCGTAGTCGTGCGCGGCCATCGGCCAGTCCGCACGCGGCGGCGTCGCGGGCGCCGCCTGCGCGCCCATCGATGCGCCCGCGATCAGCAATGCGGCGGCGGCCGCACGATTACACCAGCAAGGATGCACGGTCGACCTCTCAACGCTCGGCAGCGGCGACACGGGCCGCATGCGCTGGACGCGCGAACGCTAAGCGGCCGTTGGTGAAGACCGGGTGGTGATTTCGTCGCGCGAAACCCGGCGTTGACCGCTGTTCGTCGGACTTAATTGTTTAGCTGTAGGGCGAGCGACCACCCCGCCGTCCGCTCGCCGACCTCGCCAAGACCCCCGATTCCACGACACGGACGCCGATCCGCGCCGACGGTGCCGCCGGACCGGCCGTCCTAGTCTGGGCTCGACAGCGGTGGCACAGGCCGCGTCGTCCTTCCACTTCCGGGAACGCTCATGAAGGCAATCAACCTGTTGACGCTCGTGCTCGTGATCATTGGCGGCCTGAACTGGGGGCTGATCGGCCTCTTCCAGTTCGATCTCGTCGCTGCCCTGTTCGGCGGGCAGGACGCGCCGCTCTCCCGCGTCGTATACACGCTGGTCGGCCTGTCCGCGCTCTGGCAGCTCGTGCCGTTGTTCCGCGGCGGGCAGGTCGGCGAGGCGCGGGCACAGGCCGGCCGCTGATATCGGTCCAGCGAGGGCTTCGGGCCGGGAACTCCCCGGCCCTTTTTTTTGAGCGGGCTCAAGTCGTTCGGTGCGCGGGCGCGCCACCATGCGAGCCATGATCCGACCGGCGCGCCTGCTGGTGGCCCTGTCGGCCGCCGCCCTCCTCTTCGCCTGCGGCTTCGCGCGCTCGGCCACGCCGGCGTGGACGTGGACGCCGGAGCTCGCCCCGACCGGGCCGCTCGTCGCGGTCGTCAGCCTGCCGCGGCAGGAGATCGTGGTGTACCGCAACGGCCTGCGCATCGGGCGCTCGCCGATCAGCAGCGGTCGCAAGGGGCACGAGACACCCGTCGGCGTGTTCACGATCCTGCAGAAGGAGGTCGAGCATCGCTCGAACCTCTACGACGACGCGCCGATGCCGTTCATGCAGCGGCTCACCTGGGACGGCATCGCGCTGCATGCCGGGCGCCTGCCGGGTTACCCGGCCTCGCACGGCTGCATCCGCCTGCCGGAGGACTTCGCGAAACGGCTCTACGCGGTCACCCGGCCCGGCAGCGTGGTGGTGGTCGCCGGCCGCGACGCGGTCCCGTCCCTGCTCGCGGCGCCGGGCCTGCTCGCCGCGGTCGATGCGCGCAATGGCGCGGCGCTCCCGCCCGATGCTCCGCTCGACTGGCAACCGCAGCGCTCGCCCAGCGGACCGCTGTCGATCGTCATCAGCACCGCCGACGGCCGCGTCGTCGCCACCCGCAACGGCGTGCGCATCGGCAGCGCGCCGATCGACGCGTCGTCCGCCGGTCTTCGCGGCACCCGGGCCTGGGTGATGCTCGACGGCGCCGGCGTCGGCACGAGCCTTGCGGTGCCGGGGCGCGCGGCGCGGCGATGGCTGGCGATCGGCGTGGCGGGAACGAAGCAGGACACCGCGGCGGTCGACGCAGCCCTACGGTCGGGTCGGCTCGCATTCCCCCGCGAGTTTTCCGAAAAGCTCTACGACGAGCTCGCGCCGGGCACGACCGTGATCCTCACCGACGAACCGATGGGCGTGCCGTCGGATACGCCGCTCGACCTCGAAGGCGTGCGCTGACGCGTTTCAGCGGCAGGCATCGAAGACGCGCCGATCCAGCGCGGACAGCAGGTCGTAGTTGCGGGCAAGGCCGACGCGTCGCTCCACGCTCTCCCGGTAGGCGCGTGCGCGCTCGCACGCATCGGCGGTCGCCGCGTACGCACTGCCGGACCCGGTGCGCACCGACCGCGTGCGACGTGCCGTGCGTCGACGCGCGGGCTGCACGAGCGGCGCGGGATCGGGTTCGGCGTCCGGAATCGCGTCCCAGATCTCGACCGTCTTCTCGCCGCGCGCGCACGGTTCGCTCTGGTAGCGCGCATGCCCGGCCCGGTCGACACACTTCTGCACCGTCTGCGCCGCCGCTGCGAGCGGCAGCAGAAGCGCCAGCATCGCAATCACGCGTCTCGTCCTGGATTCCATCGTGTCCTCCTTGTGGGAGGCACTCTGCCGGCCGTGCGGTCCGCGTTCCATCGGACGCCCACGCACGGCGGCGTCGGACTTCTCCGAGACGCTCGACCGACGACGGGGCATCATAGGCGGCCGCACGAGGAGCCCCGCATGCCCCCAACGCCCCTGCCCGACCCCGCGACCGCGCGCATCGCCGTGGTCGGCCTCGGCTATGTGGGCCTGCCGCTGGCCGCGGCATTCGGCGTCGCCTTCGACACGGCCGGCTTCGACATCGACGAATCCCGTGTCCAGGAGCTCGCCGCCCGCATCGACCGCACGGGCGAGATCGATCCCGCGGAGCTCGGCTGCGCGACGCGCCTGCGCTATTCGGCGTCGACGGACTCGCTCGCCGACCGAGACGTCTTCATCGTCACCGTGCCGACGCCGGTGGACGCGTTCAAGCGCCCCGACCTCGCGCCGCTGGAAGGCGCGAGCCGCACCGTCGGCCGTGCACTGCGGCCCGGCGGCGTCGTGGTGTTCGAATCGACGGTCTACCCCGGCGCGACCGAGGAAGTGTGCGTGCCGATCCTCGAGCGCGAGTCGGGCCTGCGCTATCGGGACGACTTCCACGTCGGTTACAGCCCTGAGCGCATCAACCCCGGCGACCGCGGGCATCGTCTGGGCGACATCGTCAAGGTGACGTCCGGCTCGTCCGACGCCGCGGCCGAATTCGTCGACGCGCTGTATCGCGCGATCGTCCCCGCCGGTACGCATCGCGCCTCCAGCATCCGCGTCGCGGAGGCGGCAAAGGTGATCGAAAACATCCAGCGCGACGTCAACATCGCGCTCGTCAACGAGTTCGCGCTGATCTTCGAACGGCTCGGACTCGACACGCTCGAAGTGCTGGAAGCCGCGGGCACGAAGTGGAACTTCCTGCCGTTCCGCCCCGGCCTGGTGGGCGGGCACTGCATCGGGGTGGATCCGTACTACCTGACGCACAAGGCGCAGTCGATCGGCTACCACCCTGAAGTGATCCTCGCCGGCCGCCGGATCAACGACACCATGGGCGAGCACGTCGCCCGGCGTGTCCTGCAGCTACTCGCGTCGCGCGACGACGCGCCGCCGCGACCGCGCGTGCTGGTGCTGGGCCTCGCGTTCAAGGAGAACTGCGGCGACCTGCGCAATACCCGCGTCGTCGACATCGTCGCGGGGCTTGCGGCCTACGGCGCGCGCGTCGACGTCTGCGATCCTCGCGTGGATGCGCACGAGGCCCGTCGCGAACATGGCCTCGAGCTCGTCGCCACGCCCGAGCGGTCGGCCTACGACGCCGTGGTGCTGGCCGTGCCGCACCGCGAGTTCCTCGCCGAGGGCGCCGACGCGCTCCGGCGCTTCGGCCGCCCGGGCGCCGTCGTCTTCGACGTGAAGGGCGCCCTGCCCCGCGACGCCGTCGACGGCCGGCTCTGAGGAGATTCCATGCGCGTACTCGTCACCGGCGCGGCCGGCTTCATCGGCTCCCACCTCGCCCAGCGCCTGATCGCGCGCGGCGACGAGGTGCTGGGCTACGACGACCTCAACGACTACTACGACCCGCAGCTCAAGCGCGACCGGCTCGCGCGCGTCGTGTCGGGGCGCGGCTTCCGCTTCGTGCACGCCAAGCTCGAGGATCGCGAGGCGATGGACCGCGCCTTCGCCGAGTTCCGTCCCGATCGGGTGGTGAACCTCGCGGCGCAGGCCGGCGTGCGGTACTCGCTGGAGAACCCGCGCGCCTACATCGACAGCAACCTCGTCGGTTTCATCAACGTGCTCGAGGCCTGCCGCCACAACGACGTGCGGCACCTCGTCTACGCCTCGTCGAGCTCGGTCTACGGCGCGAACCGCGAACTCCCGTTCAGGGTGGAACACAACGTCGACCACCCGGTCAGCCTGTACGCCGCGACCAAGAAGGCGAACGAGCTGATGGCGCATACGTACAGCCACCTCTACGACCTGCCGACCACGGGCCTGCGCTTCTTCACGGTCTACGGGCCGTGGGGTCGGCCCGACATGGCGTTGTTCCTGTTTACCCGCAAGATCCTCGCGGGCGAGCCGATCGACGTCTTCAACCACGGGCGGCACTCGCGCGACTTCACCTACATCGACGACATCGTCGAAGGCGTGATCCGCACGCTCGACAATACGCCGGCGCGCAGCGACGACGCCTCGCTGCTCGCCTCGCCCGGCACCTCGACGGCCCCGTACCGGGTCTACAACATCGGCAGCCACAGGCCGGTGGAACTGCTGCGCTACATCGAGGTGCTCGAGGACTGCCTCGGCCGCAAGGCCGAGCGTCGACTCGTGCCGATGCAGCCGGGCGACGTGCCCGACACCTACGCCGACGTGGAAAGCCTGCGGCTCGACACCGGCTACGCGCCGTCGACGCCGGTGGAGACGGGCGTCGCCCGCTTCGTGGAGTGGTACCGCGACTACTACGGCGTCTGATCGCCGTCGGCCGCGCCCCGCGCCGCGGCGCGTGCCTCCCGCAACCGCGCGAGCTTCTCGCCGAGCTTGATCTCCAGTCCCCGGTCCACGGGGCGGTAATAGACGCGCTCGCCCATCGCATCGGGAAAGCCGGTCTGCTCGAGCGCGATGCCGCCCTCCGCGTCGTGGTCGTAGCGGTAGCCCTTCGAATAGCCGATGGACTTCATCAGCTTCGTCGGCGCGTTGCGCAGGTGCAGCGGCACCTCCTGCGTGCCATGTCGCCGCACGTCCTCCCGCGCCTCGTTCCAGGCGACGTAGCCCGCGTTCGACTTCGCGGTGGTCGCGAGGTAGATCACCACCTGCGCGAGCGCGAGGTCGCCCTCGGGACTGCCGAGGCGGTCGTACGTCTCCCAGGCGTCGACAGCCATCTCGAGCGCGCGCGGATCGGCAAGGCCGATGTCCTCCACGGCCATGCGGGTGATGCGTCGCGCGAGATAGTGCGGGTCGGCACCGCCGTCGAGCATGCGCGCGAGCCAGTACACGGCAGCATCGGGATTGGAGCTGCGCACCGACTTGTGCAGCGCGGAGATCTGGTCGTAGAACTGTTCGCCGCCCTTGTCGAAGCGACGCGTGCGATCGGCGAGGACCTGCGCCAGCGTCGCCTCTGTGATCCGGCCGCCCTCGTCCACCGCCAGTTCGCCCGCGATCTCCAGCAGCGTGAGCGCGCGGCGGACGTCGCCGTCGGCGGCCGTCGCGATCTGGCACAGCAATTCGTCATCGACCTGCAGGTCGAAACGGCCCAGCCCGCGTTCGCCGTCGGCGAGTGCGCGATGCAGGGCCTCGACTAAGTCGTCGACGGCGACGCCTTCCATCACATGCACCCGGCAACGCGACAGCAGCGCCGAATTGAGTTCGAACGACGGGTTCTCCGTCGTCGCGCCGACGAAGACGATCGTGCCGCGCTCGATCGCCGGCAGGAACGCGTCCTGCTGCCCCTTGTTGAAGCGATGCACCTCGTCGACGAACAGCACGGTGCGGCGCCCGCCGGTGAAGCGCTCGGCGGCCTGCGCCAGCACTTGGCGCACCTCCGGCTGGCCCGAGAGCACGGCGGAGATCGCCTGGAATTCCGCGTCGGCGTACTGCGCCAGCAGCAGCGCGAGCGTCGTCTTGCCGCAGCCCGGCGGGCCCCACAGGATCATCGAGTGCACGCGGCCGGACTCGACCGCGCGACGCAGCGCCGAGCCCGGTGCGAGCAGGCGCTTCTGCCCGACCATCTCGTCGAGCGTGCGCGGTCGCATGCGCTCGGCCAGGGGCCGCAGCGCATCGAGTTCGGGGTCTTCGGGGAGCAGCGGCGGCGCGGGTCGACGGGCCAAGGCGGTGCGCGATCGTGGAGACCCGCGAACCTTAGCAGCCGGCCGTCAGAGGCTCGCGAGCGCGGCCGTCGGTGCGGCGTCGCCCTCGCCGTCCAGCTCGTAGCGCAGGCGGAGCCAGCGGCCGGTCTCGCGGTCGTACAGGCCCTGCACCTGAGCGGGGCTCGAGCCGTCGGCGCCGAAATCGACGCGGCCGTGGCCTTCCACGCGCACGTAGCGTCCGAGGTCGGTGCCGCGCACGTCGCTCGCCGACCACTTCACCGGCTGGCTCTGGAATTCGTCCCGCAGCGCGCGGACCACCTGTCGATCGAGCGACGAGGCAAGCGGGGACCGCGTCGGCACCGGGGCCGCGGTGCCGCCCGCCAGCACGAGGCGCGGCGCGGTCACTTCGGTGCTCGCCGTGTCGTACATCGCATCGAAGTGGAACGCGATCCACGGGCCCGCGCCGTCGATGCGCAGGCGGCCTTCGCCGGTGACTTCGCGGTCCTGGATGCTCGCCGGGCGTACCTGCACGTCGCCGAGCTGCACCAGCACGTCGGCGGTGTCGAACTGCCGGCTGATGCTCTCGATCACGGCGGCGCCGACGGCGTCGTCGACGGCGAGTGGCGCGGCGGCGGCCGGGAGCACGACGCCCGCCGGCTGCGCGACCGGGGCCGCGCGATGGCCCGACACGATCGAGGTGGTGGCCAGGGCAGCGAAGGTGCCCACGGAGAGGAGCGTCGTGCGGAGCGGCATGGTGGAGGCCTGGAACACGCAGGGCGCGTGATGTGAAGGCCACTCTCGGCACGCCACCGTGGAGGAGTCGTGATATGTCGAAACGCCGCGGCGCGCGCTTTCCGAACCGTTAAGCCGGGGATGCGCGCGGTTCAGCGATGGCGTCGCGCCACAAGAAAAAGGGCGGTTGCCCGCCCCTTTTCCCGCGTGATGCGGATGCGCTCAGCCGCCGATGACGTCGACGCCCTTCGGCACCGCGAAACGGAACGTGGCCGCGGGCAGTGCCGCATTGCGCTTCCAGCCGCTGAAGCTGATGTCCGTGCGCTGGCCGAGCTGGTCGACGACCTGCATCCGGGCCAGGCCGGCGGGCCCGAAGCCCAGGCGCGCGGTGCGGAAACCGGCCGACGCCGCGTCGCCCTTCGGGGTCAGGCTCAACCATTGGAGGCCGTTCGCGACACCGCCGTCGGCGACCGAGAACTGCGCATCCAACCGCGACGGGTCGGTCAGCGCGGCGAGCGGGCTGTTGCGCTCCTCGGCGCCTTGGGGACGCTTCGTCACCTGCCGCAGGTCGGGCTCGTAGATCCAGACGGTCTTTCCGTCCGCGACGATCTGCTGCGGGTACGGCTTGGCGTACTCCCAACGGAACTGCTTGGGTGCGGCGAGGGCCACGCGGCCGCTGCTCGTCTCCTTGAGCTTGCCGCGGGTGTCGAAGACCTGCTGGCTGAAGCGGCCGTCGAGCGTCTTGAGGCCCTTCGTGAAGCTGTTGAGCTGGTCGCGCGCACCGGCGGACGCGACGCCCGCGAAGAGCATCAGGCCGGCGGCGGCAATGGTCGTCATGGAACGCATGGCGAACTCCTGGAAGGTCTGCCGCGAGTCTGGGCGGCGTTTCATGAACAGGGCGCGAGCACGGCCGGAAACCCGGTCCGGCCTTCAGCCGGACCTCAGCCCTTCGGCGGTGGCGGCGCCAGTACCGAGCGATCGCCGTTGTGCTCCGGCGGCGTCACGACGCCTGCCGCCTCCATCGCCTCGATCAGGCGCGCCGCGCGGTTGTAGCCGATCTTCAGGCGTCGCTGGACGCCGGAGATCGAGGCGCGCCGGCTTTCGGTGACGATGCGCACCGCCTCGTCGTATAGCGGATCCGACTCGTCGCCGCCCCCGCCGCTCGTCTCGGGCAGGCCCGTGGGGCCGACGACCACGCCGTCGCCCATCGTCTGCACTTCCTCGAGCACGCCCTCGATGTAGTCCGGGCCCCCGCCGATCTGCTTCAGATGCTCGACGACGCGATGGACTTCCTCGTCCGAGACGAACGCGCCGTGCACGCGCTCGGGCATCGACGTGCCGGGCGGCATGTAGAGCATGTCGCCGTGGCCGAGCAGCGTTTCCGCGCCCGACTGGTCGAGGATGGTGCGCGAGTCGATCTTCGACGACACCTGGAAGCCGATGCGCGTCGGGATGTTCGCCTTGATCAGGCCCGTGATGACGTCGACCGACGGCCGCTGCGTCGCGAGGATCAGGTGCATGCCGGCGGCGCGCGACTTCTGCGCGAGGCGCGCGATCAGCTCCTCCACCTTCTTGCCGACGATCATCATCATGTCGGCGAACTCGTCGATGAAGACGACGATGTACGGCAGCGGCTCGAGCTGGCGCGGGACCTCGCCCGCCTCCGCGTTCGGGCGGAACAGCGGATCCATCATCGGCTGGCCGGCGTTGATCGCGTCGGTCACCTTCTTGTTGAAGCCCGCCAGGTTGCGCACGCCGACCGCCGACATCAGCTTGTAGCGCCGCTCCATTTCGGCGACGCACCAGCGCAGGCCGTTCGCGGCCTCCTTCATGTCGGTCACGACCGGCGCCAGCAGGTGCGGGATGCCCTGGTAGACGGACAACTCCAGCATCTTCGGGTCGATCATGAGCATCCGCACGTCCTTGGCGGAGGCCTTGTAGAGCAGCGACAGCACCATCGCGTTGACGGCGACCGACTTGCCCGAGCCCGTCGTGCCGGCGACGAGCAGGTGCGGCATGCGCGCGAGGTCGGCGACGGTCGGACGGCCGGCGATGTCCTTGCCCAGCGCGAGCGTCAGCGGGCTGGCCGCCTTGTCGTATTCCTTCGAGCGCAGCAGCTCGGAGAGATAGATCATTTCCCGGTTGACGTTCGGGATCTCGAGGCCGATGACCGACTTGCCCGGGATGACGTCGACCACGCGCACCGACTTCACCGACAGGCCGCGCGCGATGTCCTTGTCGAGGCTGGAGATCTGGCTGACCTTGATGCCCGGCGCGGGTTCGATCTCGAAGCGCGTGATCACCGGGCCCGGGTAGGCGCCGACGACGTTCGCGTCGATGCGGAAGTCCTTGAGCTTGAACTCGATCTGCCGGGACAGCGTCTCCAGCGTGTCCGGGTCGTACCCCTTGGGCTGCGGCTTCGGATCGTCGAGCAAGGCGAGCGGCGGGATCCCCGTGCCGTCGGGCACGTGGAACAACGGGATCTGCTGCTCGCGCTTGGCGCGCTCGCTCTTCTCCACCACCGGCGCGGCCGGCGGCTCGATCTTCACCGGCTCACGCTTCTCGCGCTTCGCCGTCTCCACCTTGCGCACCTGCTCGCGCTCCTCGCGCAGCACGCGCACCTCGCGGCGCTCCTCGACCTCGCGCGCGCCACGCCGCAACACGCGGCCGGCGAACGGCCCCGCGGCGAGCACGGCGGCGCCCAGCCGATCCATCACGCCCAGCCACGAGAGCCCCGTCGCGAGCGTCACCGAGGTCAGCAGCAGCGCGAGCAGGAACAGGTTACCGCCGAGCTGGCCGAAGCCGCGCCCGAGCGACCGCCCGACCAGGCGACCGAGGATGCCGCCCGCCTGCGTCACGTCCGCCAGGTCGCCGCCGAGGCGCAGGTGCAGCAGGCCGGTCATCGAAATGAGAAAGGCGACGAGCCCGACGAGGCGCAGCGCGGGCGTGAGATCAGTCTGGTCGGGATCGGCATCCTTCTGGAACAGCGCGATCCAGGCGATCGCGCCGAGGATCACCGGCAGCAGGTAGGCCGTGTAGCCGAACAGGTTGAACAGGATGTCCGCGATCACCGCGCCGACCGAGCCGCCGAGGTTGTGCACCGTCGACGTCACCGCGCCGGAGCTCGTCCAGCCCGGGTCCTGCGGCGAGTAGGTGAACAGCGTCGCGACGAGGTAGAGCAGCGCGGGCGCGACGAAGATCAGCGCGATGTCGCGCGCCATGCGTTGACGACGCGGCGACGGCGCCGGCCGTGCGGGACGGGCCGCCGTCGCGGCCTTCTTGCGGGTAGCGGCTGGGGCCTGCGCCACGTGAGAGTTCGCCTCAGCTGATGCGTCTTAGTCGTTGAATATACGTGAAAACCGGCGCCGCATACGGCCGGCGCCGGTTCCGAACGGTCGCACGAATGCGACCGGTACCGCGGATTGTGTCGAGTGCCGGTCTCAGCCGCTCAGAGCGCCATGCCCTGCAGCGCCGGGTGCACGATCTGGCCGCCTTCCACGTTGATGCCGCGGATGAGCGCCGGGTTGTCGCGCCAGTCGCCGCTGGCGAGCTTGTTCACCCACGGCAGGATCGCGGCGCAGATCGCCTGCGACGAGGTCTGCGGCACGGCGCCAGGCATGTTGGTGACGCAGAAGTGGGTCACGCCCTCCTCCACGTAGGTCGGCTCCTTCCACGTGGTCGGACGCGACGTCTCGAAGCAGCCGCCCTGGTCGATCGCGATGTCGACGACCACCGAACCGTCCTCCATGTCGCGCAGCATCTCGCGAGTCATCACGTGCGGCGCCTTGGCGCCGGTGATCAGCACGGCGCCGATCACGAGGTCGGCCGAGGCGACTTCGCGCGCCACCACGTCGTGGTACGGATAGAGCGCGGTGACGTTGTTGCCCAGCCGCATCATTTCTTCCTGGCGGTCGGTGCGCATCTCGAACACGGTCACGTTCGCGCCCGCGGCGGCCGCGAGCGCGGCGGAGGCACCGCCGGCCTTGCCCGCGCCGAAGACGACGACCTTGCCGCGCTCGGTGGCCGCCAGGCCGCCAAGGAGCTTGCCCTTGCCCCCCATGGGCTGGTGCAGCAGGTGCGTGCCGACCTGCACGCCGATCTTGCCGGCGATGACCGACATCGGCGCCAGCAGCGGCAGGTCGCCGTTCGGCAGCTCGACGGTCTCGAAGGCGACGCCGGTCAGGCCGATGTCGAGCAGGTGCTTCGTCAGCGCCGGCTCGGCCGCGAGGTGCAGGTAACAGAACAGCAGGTGGTCGCGGCGCAGGTGCGCGAGGTCGCCGGCGATCGGCTCCTTGACCTTCACGATCATCTGGCCCTTCTCGTAGAGCGCGGCGGCGTCGGGCGCGATGTTGACGCCGAGGCGGGTGTATTCCTCGTCCCGGAAACCGCTCTTGAGGCCCGCGCCCTGCTCCAGCCACACCTCGTGGCCACGCTTGACGAGGTCGCCGGCGGCGGCCGGCACGAGGGCGACGCGGCCTTCCAGCGTCTTCGTTTCCTTGGGTACACCGATGCGCATTGCTGTCTCCGTGGCGCCGGGCGTTGGCCGCGGGCGCGAATCTGCGGGGGATGGGCCGCGGTGTTGCACACCGCGCCTTGTGCTGCCGTCATGCGACCGCCAAGCTATGGCGCTTCAGCGTCCGCCCGCGGCCGCGGAATGATGCCCCCTCGGGGCCATCGTTCCATCTGCCGAAACGCACGCATCACATAGCGCGCCATTATATCCATGACCCTCTCGAAGCATTCGAAGCTGATCATCCTCGGCTCCGGTCCGGCCGGCTGGTCGGCCGCCGTGTACGCGGCCCGCGCCAACCTCAAGCCGGTGGTGATCACGGGCCTGCAGATGGGGGGCCAGCTCATGACGACCACCGAGGTCGACAACTGGCCGGGCGACCCGCACGGCCTGATGGGCCCGGACCTGATGGCGCGCATGCAGGCGCATGCCGAGCGCTTCAACACGGAAGTGATCTTCGACCATATCCACACCGCCGACCTGTCGCAGCGGCCGTTCCGGCTCGTCGGCGACAGCGGCGAGTACACCTGCGACGCGCTGATCGTCTCCACGGGCGCGACGGCGAAGTATCTCGGCCTGCCGTCCGAGGAGGCGTACAAGGGCCGCGGCGTGTCCGCCTGCGCGACGTGCGACGGGTTCTTCTACAAGGACCAGGACGTGGCGGTCGTCGGCGGCGGCAACACGGCCGTCGAGGAGGCGCTGTACCTCGCCAACATCGCCCGCAAGGTCTACCTCGTGCACCGCCGCGACACGCTGCGCGCGGAAAAGATCATGCAGGACAAGCTGTTCGCGAAGATCGAGGCGGGCAAGATCGAGCCGGTCTGGCACCACGCGGTCGACGAGGTGCTTGGAAACGAGGCCGGCGTCACCGGGCTGCGCGTGCGTTCGGTGCTCGACGATTCCACCCGCGAGATCCCGGTGCATGGCTTCTTCGTGGCGATCGGCCACACGCCGAACACTGCGCTGTTCGAGGGCCAGCTCGCGATGCGCAACGGCTACGTGAGCGTGCAGTCCGGCACCGAGGGCAATGCCACCGCGACCTCGATCCCGGGTGTGTTCGCCGCGGGCGACGTCGCCGACCAGGTGTACCGGCAGGCGATCACGTCGGCGGGTTCGGGCTGCATGGCCGCGCTGGATGCCGAGCGTTTCCTCGACAAGGCGGGCTGACCGCGGCCGGCGGCCGCGGTGACGCTTCGCGTCCGCTGGCTGCGCGGGCTCGACGAGGTCGCGCCCGCCGACTGGGACGCCCTCGGTGGTGGCGCCCACCCGTTCCTGCGACATGCGTTCCTCGCGGGCCTCGAGTCGACGGGCTGCCTGCAACCCCGGATGGGCTGGACGCCCCGCCACCTCACCCTGTGGGAGGGGGCCGCGCTCGTGGGCGCCGCACCCTGCTACGCGAAGACCAATTCGCACGGCGAGTTCGTCTTCGACCATGCTTGGGCGCACGCCTACGCACGCTACGGCCGCGACTATTTCCCGAAGCTGCTCTGCGCCGTGCCCTACTCGCCCGTCACGGGCCCGCGCCTTCTCGCGCGGGACGACGCCACGCGCCGCGTGCTCGTCGCGGCGCTCCGCGAGGGCTGCGATGCCGGATTCTCGTCCGCGCACGTCAACTTCCACGTCGCCGGGGACGACGAGGCGTTCGATGCCGACTGGCTGGAGCGCGTGGACGTCCAGTACCACTGGGAGAATCGCGACGGCTGGCGCGACTTCGACGCTTTCCTGGCCGCGATGGACCACAAGCACCGGAAGAACATCCGCCAGGAACGCGCGAAGGTGGCGCGTGCCGGCATCGTCTTCCGCACCGTGCATGGTGACGAGGCGACCGACGCCGACCTCCGCGCGATGCACGGCTTCTACCTGCAGACGTTCGGCGAATACGGCAACCGGCCCGCGCTGACCTTCGAATTCTTCCGGCACGTGGCGCGCGAGATGCCGCGCGCGAACGTGATCGTGCTCGCCGAGCGCGAGGGCCTGCCGGTAGCCGGCGCCTGGTGCCTGCGCAGCGACGACACGCTCTACGGACGCTACTGGGGCGCGATCGAACAGCACGCGGGCCTCCACTTCGAGACCTGCTACTACCAGGGCCTCGACTACTGCCTCGGAGAGGGGCTGACGCGGTTCGAGCCCGGGGCACAGGGCGAGCACAAGCTCGCGCGCGGCTTCCTCCCTGCCCTCGTCCGCAGCCGCCACTGGATTGCCGACCCCGACTTCCGGGAGGCGCTGGCGGGCTGGTGTGCCGACGAGCGCGAAGCCGTCCGCGGCTACGCCCGACGGCTGTCGGCGAGCAGCCCCTTCCGCGGGAACGGCCCGTGAGCCTGCTCACGCTCCCGTGGCTCGGCGACGAGCCGGGCGCGCCGTTTCCCGATCCGCGCACGGCGCTCCGCGACCCCGACGGGCTGCTGGCGCTCGGCGGCGACCTTCACCCCGAGCGACTCTTAAACGCCTATCGCGCGGGGATCTTCCCGTGGTTTTCCGAGGGCGAGCCGCCACTGTGGTGGTCGCCCGATCCGCGCACCGTGTTCCGCACCGACCGTGTCGCGACGTCGAGCCGGTTCCGTCGAGGGCTGCGCTCGAGTCGGTGGACCGTACGCGCGGACACGGCGTTCGAAGCGGTGATCGACGCCTGCGCAGGAATCCCGCGCCGCGGCCAGCGCGGCACGTGGATCACGGCCGACATGCGCGAGGCCTATGTCCGGCTCCACCGCCTCGGCCACGCGCATTCGATCGAGGCATGGGACGAGGACCGCCTCGTCGGCGGTGTCTACGGCGTCACGATCGGCCGGATGTTCTTCGGGGAAAGCATGTTCAGCGCGCGGCCCGACGGGTCGAAGGTCGCCATCGCCGGACTCGCCCACCGGCTGCGGGCCTGGGGCTGGCCGCTGGTCGACGCCCAAGTCGGCAATTCGCACCTGACCGCCCTGGGTGCCGAATCGATGGCCCGCGACGACTTCCTCGACGCGCTGGCGACCCTGGTCCGGAGCCCCGAGGTGCCCGGATCGTGGACGGTCGCATTCGGCGAACTCCCCGCGGTCGAGCTGTCCGACCGGGCGGGCTGAACGGCCGTTTTTGCGCCGCTTCACGCCCGCATGGCACAATCCACGGCTTCCCGTACCCGCTCCAGCCTCCAGGACCCCAATGGCAAAAGACGACGTGATCGAATTCGAAGGCACCGTGTCGGAAACTCTTCCGAACACGATGTTCCGCGTTCGCCTCGAAAACGGCCACGAGATCATCGCCCACATCTCCGGTCGCATGCGGAAGAACTACATCCGCATCCTCACCGGCGATCGGGTCAAGGTCGAGATGACTCCGTACGACCTCACCAAGGGCCGCATCACCTACCGCATGAAGTAAGCGCGGCGGTGCGACCCAAGAAGAAAGGCGGCCCGCAGGCCGCCTTTCTTCGTTTCAGACCGGTCTTGGGCTCGTCAGGTCTCGACGGTCGCCGGCAGCAGCTTCTCGGGCTCGGCCCGCGCGTCCACGACCAGCTTGTCGTCCTGCACGTCCACCGTGACGCGGCCGCCGTTGACCAGCTTGCCGAACAGCAGTTCGTCCGCGAGCGGGCGCTTGATGTTCTCCTGGATGATGCGGGCCATCGGGCGCGCACCCATCTGCGGGTCGAAGCCGTGCTTCGCAAGCCAGTCGCGGGCCGCGGGCGTCGCGCTCAACGTCACGTTCTTCTCGTGCAGCTGGGCTTCCAGCTCGATCATGAACTTGTCGACCACGCGCAGGATGTGGTCGATGCCGAGCGGCTGGAACTGCACCACCGCATCGAGGCGGTTGCGGAATTCCGGCGAGAAGCTGCGACGGATCACCTCCATCGCATCCGAAGCGTGGTCCTGCTTCGTGAAGCCGATCGAGCGACGCGAGGCCTGCGAGGCACCGGCATTCGTCGTCATCACCAGGATCACGTTGCGGAAGTTCGCCTCGCGACCGTTCGTGTCCGTCAGCATGCCGCGGTCCATGACCTGCAACAGGATGTTGAAGATGTCCGGATGCGCCTTCTCGATCTCGTCGAGCAGCAGCACGCAATGCGGCGTCTTGACGATCTTCTCGGTCAGCAGGCCGCCTTGGTCGAAGCCGACGTAGCCCGGGGGCGCGCCGATGAGGCGGCTCACGGAATGCGCTTCCATGTACTCGGACATGTCGAAGCGCACGAGCTCGATGCCCAGCTGCATGGCGAGCTGCTTGGTGACCTCGGTCTTGCCGACGCCGGTCGGGCCGGCGAACAGGAAGTTCGCGATCGGCTTGTCCGGGTTGGCGAGGCCCGAACGCGCGAGCTTGATCGCGGACGTCAGCGAATCGACGGCCGGATCCTGCCCGAAGATCACCATCTTCAGGTTGCGCTCGAGGTTCCGGAGCACGTCCTTGTCGGTCGCGGTGACCTGCTTGGCCGGAATGCGCGCCATCTTGGCGACGATGCGCTCGACTTCCTCGACGTCGATGACCTGCTTGCGCTCCGCCTCGGGCAGCAGGCGCTGGCGGGCGCCCGCCTCGTCGATCACGTCGATCGCCTTGTCCGGCAGCAGTCGATCACCGATGTGCTTCACGGACAGGTCGACCGCCGCCTGGATCGCGTCGTCGGCGTAGGAGACGTTGTGGTGCGCCTCGTACTTGGGCTTGAGGCCCTTGAGAATCTCCACCGCCTCGCTCACGGTCGGCTCGACGATGTCGATCTTCTGGAAGCGACGCGCCAGCGCGCGGTCCTTCTCGAAGATGCCGCGGTATTCCTGGAACGTGGTCGAGCCGATGCAGCGCAGCTCGCCCGAGGACAGGGCGGGCTTGATCAGGTTGGACGCGTCCATCGTGCCGCCCGACGCCGAGCCCGCACCGATGATGGTGTGGATCTCGTCGATGAAGAGCACGGCGCCCGGGATCTTCCGCAACTGCTGCAGGACGGACTTGAGGCGCTTCTCGAAATCGCCGCGGTACTTCGTGCCCGCCACCAAGGCGCCCAGGTCGAGCGAATAGATCGTCGCGTCGCGCAGCACTTCCGGCACGTCGCCGTCGACGATGCGCTTGGCGAGACCCTCGGCGATGGCCGTCTTGCCCACGCCGGCTTCGCCGACGTAGAGCGGATTGTTCTTCCGGCGGCGGCAGAGCACCTGGATCGTGCGCTCGACCTCGTCGGCGCGGCCGACGAGCGGGTCGATGCGGCCGTCCCGGGCCTGCTGGTTGAGGTTGGTCGCGAACTCGGTAAGCGCGTCGCCCTTGCCCTCGTTCTCGCCGCCTTCCGCGCTCCCGCCCGGGCCTTCTTCACGACCGGACTCGTCCCCACCCTGCTTGCTGATGCCGTGCGAGAGGTAATTGACGACGTCGAGGCGCGCGATGTCCTGCTGGTTGAGGAAGTAGACGGCGTGCGAATCCTTCTCGCCGAAGATGGCGACCAGGACGTTCGCGCCGGTGACCTCCTTCTTGCCGGAGGACTGCACGTGGTAGACGGCCCGCTGCAGCACGCGCTGGAAGCCCAGCGTGGGTTGCGTATCGCGGTCGCTCTCGTCCGGCAGGACCGCGACCGACGTCGCGATCGCCTCGTCCAGTTCGCGTCGCAGGCGCGGCATGTCGGCCTCGCAGGCGCGAAGCACGCCCTCGGCGGACGGGTTGTCGAGCAGCGCCAGGAGCAGGTGCTCGACCGTCATGAATTCGTGGCGAGCCTCGCGCGCGCGCTTGTAGCACTGCCCGATGCTGTACTCGAGATCCTTACTAAACATGTGGAGCCTCCGAAGCGTCTGCAGTGCTACATGGGGGCCGGCACTGCGGTTTAAACCGCTTTTAGGCCTTTTCCATCGTGCACAACAAGGGATGCTGGTTGAGCCTTGCGTATTCGTTCACTTGCGACACTTTCGATTCGGCAATCTCGCGCGTGAAAACCCCGCAAACGCCGCGGCCGCGGGTATGCACGTGGAGCATGACCTGCGTCGCTTTTTCGATATTCATCGAGAAAAAGCGGGATAGGACGTCCACGACGAAGTCCATCGGCGTGTAGTCGTCGTTCAGCAAGAGGACGGAGTACATCGGCGGCGGCGCGGTTTCCGGCCGGCTGGACTCCACGGCGAGGCCGTGTTGCCCGTGATGCTCCTGTTCGTGGGGGGTGTGCTTCGGCATGCCGCCAGTATAAGTGCGGTGTCATGGACGCCCCCGGCCGGCGGCCGGCAGAATGCGTGCGCGATTCATCGGAGCCATCATGCCGCCGCTCGTGACCACCCCCGTTCCCGCCGCGGCATTCTGCATTCCGCGCGCCGTGCATCCGGTCGTCGGCCCGTGACGGCCGACCCCCGCTTCTGGCAGCCGGACGTGACCGTCGCCACGATCGTGGTGGACGGGGGGCGCGTGCTGGTCGTCGAGGAACGCGTCGAGGGGCGTCTCGTGCTCAACCAGCCCGCAGGACACCTGGAGCCGGACGAGCCGATCGTCGAGGCGGCGGTGCGCGAGACCCTCGAGGAGACCGGCTGGGACGTTCGTCCTACGGCATTCGTCGGCGCCTACCAGTGGAAGGCGCCGTCCGTGAGCCTCGGCGGCGCGGAACGTACGTACGTCCGCTTCGCGTTTCTCGCCGAGCCGCTGCACTTCGACCCGGCGCGCCCGCTGGACGACGGCATCCAGCGCGCGATCTGGATGACCCCCGCCGAGCTGCGCGCCTCGCGCGACCGGCATCGCAGCCCGCTCGTCTGGAAAGTGGTCGCCGACGCCCTGGCCGGCCGCCGTTTCCCGCTCGACCTCCTGCAGTCGCTGGGTTGACGGCCGCACGCACCATCGTCGGGGTCTCGGGCGGCGTCGACTCGTCGGTCGCGGCGATGCTGTTGCGCGACGCGGGCGAGCCCGTCGCCGGCCTGTTCATGTCGAACTGGGCGGACGACGGCAGCGGCGACTGCCGGGCCGAGGACGATCGCCGCGACGCGGTCGCGGTCTGCGGCCGGCTCGGGCTGCAGATCCACTTCCGCGACTTCTCCGGCGAGTACTGGTCCGGCGTCTTCGAGCACTTCATCGCGGAATACGCCGCCGGTCGCACGCCCAACCCCGACGTGCTCTGCAATCGCGAGATCAAGTTCAAGCATTTCCTGGACGCGGCGCAGGCTTTGGGTGCCCAGCGCATCGCGACGGGCCACTACGCGCGGGTGGACGAGCGCGACGGCCGTCATCGCCTGCTTCGCGCGCTCGACCGCTCCAAGGATCAGACGTACTTCCTGCACCAGCTCGGGCAGCCTCAGCTGGCCGCAACGCTGTTCCCCCTCGGCGACCTGCCGAAGACGGATGTGCGGAGGCTCGCGACCGCGGCCGGCCTGCCGACGGCTGCGAAGAAGGATTCGACCGGCATCTGCTTCATCGGCGAGCGCGACTTCCGCGAATTCCTCGGCCGCTACCTGCCGGCACAGGCCGGCGACATCCGCACGCCGGACGGGCTCACGGTCGGTCGCCACCCGGGCGTCTTCTTCTACACCCTCGGGCAGCGCGAGGGCCTCGCCATCGGTGGCGTCCGCGGTCGCGAGCCGGCGCCGTGGTATGTCGTGGGCAAGGACGTCGCCGCGAACGTGCTGTACGTCGAGCAGGGTCTGGACAACCCGTGGCTGCAGTCGACGCGCCTGCGTTCGGCCGCCGCGCACTGGATCGCCGGCGCCCCGCCTGCCGCCGCGTTCGAATGCACCGCCCAGACGCGCTACCGTCAGAATGACGAGGCCTGTCGCGTCGAGGTCGCGCGCGACGGCACGCTCCAGGTCGCGTTCGCGCGACCGCAGCGTGCGGTAACGCCCGGCCAGTCGCTCGTGCTGTACGCGGGCGACGAATGCCTCGGCGGCGCCGTCATCGAAGCCACCGACGCGCCCCTCGACACCGCCGGGATCGACGCATGACCCGCTCCACTTCCGAGATCGCCGCGAGCATGGCCACCGTCGAGCCCATCTACGACCGCGTGGTCGCGCTCGCGGGGCTGCTGCAGGCGCTCGCGCAGGTGCGGCGCATCGCCGATACGGGCGAGGCGAACGAAGCCGTGCTGGCCACGTGCCTCGGCTCGCTCTTCCGCTTCGACGCCCGCACCACCGCCGATGTCTACGGCGGCCTGGAAAACGTCCGCCCCGGCCTCGAGCTGCTGCGCATGCAGCTGGCCGGCGACGGCGCGGACCCGGCGCTGGCCCGGCTGGTGCTGCCCGTGCTCCAGCTCGAGCGCCGGTTCGTCCGCGACGACGCGATGACGGCGCAGGTGCGCCGCGGGCTCGAGGTGCTCGCCTATCGCGCGGAGGCCGACGGCGCGACGCATCCCGACATCGTCGCGGCGATCGGCCAGCTGTACGCGCAGACGCTGAGCACGCTGAAGCCCCGGGTGCTGGTCCAGGGCAATCCGCACTACCTCGGGCAGCCGCGCGTCGTGTCGGAAGTGCGCGCCGCGTTGCTCGGCGCGGTGCGCTCGGCGGTGCTGTGGCGGCAGCGCGGCGGCTCGCTGTGGGACGTGGCCCTGCGCCGCCGCGCGATGCTGGCGGCCGTGGACGCGCACCTCGGCTGAGGCCCCGAGCGGCGGCAGGATGCGGCATAATTAGCCGGTTTTCCCGCGTCGATCCCCTTCCGGCCGGCCGCGTGCCGCCGATGCACCTCGACGCGTTCCCTGCCGCCTCCCCGGAGCCCTCATGGCCGACTCCTTCGCCACCCGCGCGCAGCTTGCCGTCAACGGCAAGTCCTATACCTACTTCAGCCTGCCGACGCTCGGCCAGCGCTTCGACCTGGCGCACCTGCCCTACTCGATGAAGATCCTGCTGGAGAACCTGCTCCGGCACGAGGACGGCGTCACCGTGCTGCCCGAGCACATCCAGGCGGTCGCGTCGTGGGATCCGAAGGCGGAGTCCGAGACCGAGATCGCGTTCATGCCGGCGCGCGTGGTGCTGCAGGATTTCACCGGCGTGCCCTGCGTGGTCGACCTCGCGGCGATGCGCGATGCGGTGACCAAGCTCGGCGGCTCGGCGACGCAGATCAATCCGCTGATCCCGTCGGAGCTGGTGATCGACCACTCGGTGCAGGTCGACGTCTACGGCCGCCCCGACGCGCTCGACCTCAACGGCCAGATCGAATTCCAGCGCAACCAGGAGCGCTACAGCTTCCTGCGCTGGGGCCAGAAGGCGTTCGACAACTTCAAGGTGGTGCCGCCGAACACGGGCATCGTGCACCAGGTCAACCTCGAGAACCTGGCGCGCGTGGTCGTCGAGCGCGACGTCGACGGCGTGCTGCAGGCGTTCCCGGACACGGTGTTCGGCACCGACTCGCACACCACGATGATCAACGGCATCGGCGTGCTCGGCTGGGGTGTCGGCGGTATCGAGGCCGAGGCCGCGATGCTCGGTCAGCCCTCGTCGATGCTGATCCCGCAGGTCGTCGGCTTCCGTCTCACCGGCGCGCTGCCGGAAGGCGCGACCGCGACCGACCTCGTGCTCACCGTCACCCAGATGCTGCGTTCGCTCGGCGTGGTCGGCAAGTTCGTCGAGTTCTTCGGCGAGGGCCTGCAGCACCTGCCGCTCGCGGATCGCGCGACGATCGCCAACATGGCGCCCGAATACGGCGCGACCTGCGGCATCTTCCCGATCGACGCCGAGGCGCTGAACTACCTGCGCCTGTCCGGTCGCCCGGACGAGCAGATCGCGCTGGTCGAGGCGTACGCCAAGGCGCAGGGCCTGTGGCACGACGCGTCGACGCCGGAGGCCTCGTACTCCAACGTGCTCGAACTCGACCTCGGCGACGTCAAGCCGTCGCTCGCCGGTCCGAAGCGCCCGCAGGACCGCGTGCTGCTCGAGAAGGTCGGCGACAACTATCGCCAGAACCTCCCGGCGCTGACGGCCAATCGCAAGCCCAAGAGCCTCGACGCGGCCGACGTCTCGCAGCAGGACACCACCCAGCAGCCGGTCTCGACCGTGCAGATGCTCGGCCAGGACGTGCAGATCCGCGACGGCGCGGTGGTGATCGCCGCGATCACGTCGTGCACCAACACGTCGAACCCGGCCGTCATGCTCGGTGCCGGCCTGCTCGCGCGGAACGCCGTGCGCCTCGGCCTCAAGAGCCAGCCGTGGGTGAAGACCTCGCTCGGACCGGGCTCGCTCGTCGTCACCGATTACCTCCGCAAGGCCGGCGTGCTCGCCGACCTCGAGGCGCTCGGCTTCTACGTCGCCGGCTACGGCTGCACCACCTGCATCGGCAACTCGGGCCCGCTCCCGGAGGAAGTGTCGAAGGCGATCGCCCAGAACGACCTCGTCGTGACGTCGGTGCTGTCGGGCAACCGCAACTTCGAAGGCCGCGTGCACCCCGAAGTGAAGATGAACTACCTCGCCTCGCCGCCGCTGGTCGTGGCCTACGCGATCGCCGGCACGGTCGACATCGACCTCGTCAACGATCCGATCGGCCACACGGCCGAAGGCAAGGCGGTCTACCTGCGCGACATCTGGCCGTCCAACAAGGAGATCGGGGACACGATCGCCGCGACGATCGGCCCGGAGCTG
>NZ_BAAGAB020000046.1:0-23906 GCF_047159895.1 Lysobacter xanthus | reverse complement strand
GGATCTCGCGGGGGAAGCGGGCGGTCGCGGGCACGTCGGCCTCCGGCACGGCGGGCCATCGTAGGCGCGGGCGCCCGCACAGAGCTCGCCGCCCGCACCCGAGCGCAGGCACGAGGGCGACAGCGCGATGCGGCCGCCGCCGAAGCGGGCCTGCGTCGCGCGGGTGAGCTGCCAGGCCGCGCCGCGCGTGGGCGACAGCTGCAGCGTGGCGACGTCAGCAAGCCAGTCGGCACCCGCGCGACGCAGGCCGCCGCCGAGCGCGAGCGCGCCGAACGGCCCACGCGCATCGGCGCGCAGCTGCAGCGCCTCGACCGCGCCGCGCGCATCGGCATTGAGCGACTCGAACGGCAGCCCGACCTGCAGGCCGCTGCCGCGCAGCGCGAGCGCACCCGGCGCGCCGCCCACATGCCAGGGGAGGCGGCCCTTCGCGCTGAGCTGGCCGATGCGGTAGCTGCCGACCGCGACGTCGCGACCGTCGAGGTCCGCCGCGATGTCGGGCGCGGTGCGCGGCCCGGTGATGCGCAGCGTGCCGCGCACCAGGCCGCGCGCGTCGGGCAGCAGGTCGGCGAGCTGCACCGGCGACAGGCGGGCGTCGATGTCGAGCACGCGACCGATGCGACCGCGTGCATCGAGCCGGCTCGCACCGGCCGTGAGTTGCACGTCGCCGTCCACGTCGCTGCCGCGCAGGTGGGCATGGCCGCGCCCGGCGAGGGCACGACCGCGCAGCGACCCGCCCAGTCGCGGCACGTCGAACGTGGCGTCGAGCACGCCGGCCTGGCCGGGCGCCGCCGAGAGGCGACGGCCGACGCTGTGCACCTGCGCGTCGACCGCGCCGGGCCAGCCCGCGACGAGGAAGGACGGATCGAAGCCCTGCAGGCGACCGGTGACGTCCCAGCGCGGCGTCGGCGCGAAGTGCGCCTCGCCCTGCGCGACGAGACGGCCGCGGTCGACGGTGAGTGCGGCGACGCCGTGCAGTCGCCCGTCGTCGTAACGCAGGCGGCTGCTGCCGCCGACGCGCCGCCCGCGCAGGCGTCCGCCGACCTGCGGGACGTCGACCGTCGCATGCAGCGCGCCGGCCTGCGGGCGACGCCCCGCGGTGAGGATCGTGCCGTGCAGCGCGCCGTCCCAACCCGGCGCGAAGTAGCCGGGATCGAAACCGGCGAGGTGCGCATGCAGCGCCCAGTCGAGCATCGGCCGCCAGGTCACGCGACCGCTGGCGTCCAGCACGCCGGTCGGCATGCGCGCCTCCAACCGCTGGATCGTCAGCGCCGCATTACGCCCGGTGCCGGCGAGCGCCACCTGCGCCGACCGACCCTTGCGCAGCAGCGTGCCCCGACCGTTCACCGTCCACGCCGACTGCGTGCCCGCGAGCCTGGCATCGACATCCGCACGCACCTGCGACGCCGCCTCGCCCCAGCGCAGGCCGCGGGCGGTCACCGCGTAGTCGACCCGCGCGTTGTGGCGCTCGCCGAAATCGCCGCGACCGCGCACCAGCACGCGGCCCCCGAGCAGCTCGACATCGAGCGGCGCGAACCCGAGCACCTGCTGCTCGAGATGCACGTTCGAGGGATGCACGGTGATGCGGGAGTCGCCACGCACGATCGCGCCCTGCAGGCGTCCGTCGCCGCCGACGCCGCGCGCGCTGAAGTCGATGTCCGTGGTTTGCGGCGGCTCGCCGGGCGTGCCGCCGAGCGAGGCGGTGTCGACGTCGTGCGCGCTCGCGGTGAAGTTCCAGCGCGGCCGCTCGGCGCCGCGCAGCGTCAGCGTCGCGCGCACCGGGCCCGGCGCCGCGCCGGCGAGCGCGATGTCCATCGCGTCGAGATCGCCCTTCGCGATGAAGCCCAGCCGCAGCGGCGCGGTCGAATTCTTCACCGGCACCAGCGCGGTCGCGACGAGGTCGGTGCGATAGCGGTCGGCCGGCGCGTACGTGCCGTGCAGCGCGAAGCGCCCGCGGTCGCTGTCGATCGCGACGCGCGTCAGGGCGAGGTGCCCGTTGGTGGCGACGATGCCGCCGCGCAGGCGACGGATGTCGATCACCGGCGCGGCCTCGCGCGTGATGCGCAGGCCGTCGACGCGGATGTCGTCGGCCTGCAGCCCGAGCGGCACGATGATCTGCGGTAGCGCATCGGGCCAGCGCGGCAGTTCGAAGGGCTTGTCGCTCGGCGGCAGGTCGAGCGTCGCGCCCTGCACCTGCATCGCGTCGAGGCGCAGCCGGCGACCCAGCAGCGGACGCAGCGCGGGATCGAGCATCACCCGCTGCGCGCGGAAGTCGAGCTTCTTCCAGTGGAAGCGCACGTCGTGCAGCGTCATCGGGCCCGAGGCGGGCCCCTCGGCACGCGCCCAGTCGAGCGTCGCGTCGGCCGGCAGCCGTGCTTTGATCTGCGCGAGCAGCAGGTCACGGCCGCCGACGGTGGTGAGCAGCCAGTAGGCGAAGGCCACGACCAGCAGCAGCGCGGCGCCGGTGCCGATCGCGCTGCGGATCGCGAGCCTGCGATGGCGCGCATGGCGCTTCTCGCGCAACTCTCGGATGCGCGCCTCGCGCTCCTCGGGGGTCGGTGCGTCGGGCGAAGGCGGGGTGGCATCGGGCAGGCGGCTCACAGCTCGGCTCCCAGGCCGAGATAGATCTGGAACGGCGAATCGGGGTTCTTCAGCCCGTGCGCGACGTCGATGCGCACCGGCCCGACCGGCGAGCGCCAGCGCACGCCGAAGCCGATGCCGGTATGCAGGTCGGGCCGCGCATTGAAGGCGCTGCCGGTATCGACGAACAGCGCGTAGCCCCAGCGCTCGTTGAGGTACTGCTCGTACTCGACGCCGCCGGTGACCACGTTGCGCGCGCCCACCGCGAAGCGCCGGCCCTGCTCGCCGACGCGCGGGCCGACCTCACGCCAGCCGTAGCCGCGGATGCTGCGCTCGCCGCCCGCATGGAAGCGCAGCGACGGCGGCAGCGTGCCGATCGGCGCATCGCTCCACGTACGGCCGAGTTCGCCGCGCGTGATCAGCCGGCTCAACGGCCCGAGCCCGTGGTACCAGGTCAGCGTGGCATGCGCCTGGGCGAACAGCACGCTGTCGTCGCCCGCCACGCGTCCGCGACCGCCGCGCAGGAACGCGCTGGCCCCGAAGCCGCGCCGCGGCAGCAGGCGGTCGTCGACGTCGACGTAGGTCGCGTCGATCGACGGATAGGTGAACGAGGCATAGCGATAGTCCGGTGGCGTCTCCGGGTCGCCGTCGTCCTCCGCCGCATACGCCCAGCGCTCGCGCAGCACGTGCAGGCCGGCGACGGCCTCGAGCTCGCGGCTCACCTGGCCGCTGCGGCTCGCGAGGAACTCGACGCGGCGGTTGTCGATGAAGTCGGTCTGCTCGTCCGCCGCCTGCAGCGCGAACGTGTACCAGCCGTCGAGCCAGGCGAAGGCGGGGATGCGGTAGTTGAGCGTGAGCGTCTTGCGGCGCTGCGCGAAGTCGAGCAGCGCGGTCGCCTTGTGGCCGCGGCGGTTGAGCCAGCGGCGGTCGACACCCAGGCGCACGCCGGCGCCGCTGTCGGAGCCGTAGCTCAGGCCCGCGGTGTAGACGCTGCGCTTGGCCGGGGTGAGCGTCACCTCGATCGGTACGCGGCGATCGACCGCCTTGTCGGGCAACGGCGCCACGTCGATCGCGGAGAAGTAGTCGAGTCGCTGCAGGGATTCGCGCAGGCGCTCGACGCGACGCTGGTGGTAGGGCTCGCCCGGACGCCAGTTCACGAGCTTCTGCAGCAGCGAATCGTCGACGATCGACTTCGGCGTCTGCAGGAAGGTCACCGTGCCCATGCGGTAACGCGCGCCGCTGGTCCACAGCAGGTCGATGTCGGCGCTGCCGGTCGCGCGCGTGACGTCGACGCGATGGTTCGCCAGGTCGACGTCGAAATAGCCGCGCTCGGCGAGCACGCGCGAGATGCGCGTCTTGCTCGCCTCGTACACCGCGTGGTCGAGCGCCTCGCCGGCCACCGGCCGGAACGCCTCCACCTCCTCGCGTACCGGCGCATCGGCCTGCGCTTCGCCCTCCACGCGCACGGCGACGTTCCGCACCCGCACGGGCGCACCCGGCTCGACGTCGACGCGAAGGACCTCGCCCTCGCGCCGCACGCGCACGGTCGGCGAATACAGGCCGAACGGCTCGAGTGCGCCGCGCGTCTCGGCCTCGACGAGGCCGACCAGGTAGTCGAGGCGACGGTCGCCGAGGTCGCTGCCGGTCTCGTCGTTGATCGACAGCGACCGCACGACGTTCTCGGTCATCACCGCATCGAGGCCGTGCACCTCGACGCGGGCGATGCGTGCCGCGAAGGCCGCCGGACTCGCGCAGGCGAGCAGGAATACGAGGGCGGCACGGCCGCCGCGGGCAGTCGTCGGCATCGGGTCAGCTTAGCCACGACGCCGTGAAAGCGGCCGTGATGCCACGGCCGCCGGTCAGAGCGAAAGATGCTCGATCGCCGCCACGCCGCCGAAGCGGTTGGCCAGCCGCTGCAGCAGCGCCAGCCGGTTGCGGCGCACCGCGACGTCGTCCACGTTGACCATCACCGTGTCGAAGAAGGCATCGACCGCCGGCCGCAGCCGGGCGAGACGCGCGAGCGTGCCGGCGTAGTCGCGCTGTGCGAGCAGCGGGTCGGTGTCCGCCTCGGCCGCGGCCAGCGCCTCGGCCAGCGCCTTCTCGGCCGCCTCGACGCACAGCGACGGATCGAACGCGGGCAACGCTTCGCCTTCGGCCTTGCGCAGGATGTTGCGGATGCGCTTGTTCGCCGCGGCGAGCGCCTCGGCCTCCGGCAACGCCGAGAAGCCGCCGATCGCCCGGATGCGCGCGTCGAAGTCGGGCAGCGACTCGTGCACCGCATTGAGGACCGCGTCGAACTGGTGCGGCGTCACGTGGCGGTCGGCGTAGTAGCCGCGCAGGCGGTCGTAGACGAAGTGCGTGATGTCGTAGGCGCCGAGATCGGCGGCCTGCACCGGCTGCAATGCGACGGCGCGCTCGACGAGCTCGTGCAGCACGAGGTCGTGCCCGCCCTCGAGCAGCGTGCGCGCGAGGCCCAGCGCATTGCGGCGCAGCGCGAACGGATCCTTGTTGCCGGTCGGGCGCAGGCCCGCGACGAAGCCGCCGGCGAGCGTGTCCAGGCGCTCGGCCATCGCCAGCACCTGGCCGAGCGTCGAGTTCGCGATCGCGTCCCCGGCGAAGCGCGGCATGTAGGCCTCGTCGAGCGACTGCGCGATCTCGTAGCGCGCAGTGTCCGCGACATCCGCCAGCGCGGCATCGTGCAGCGCGTAGTAGCGGCCCGCGATGCCCTGCAGTTCCGGGAACTCGCCGACCATCCTCGACTGCAGGTCGTTCTTCGACAGCAGTGCGGCTCGATGGGCGAGCGCGGGATCGACGCCGACCTCCGCCGCGATCGACGCGGCGAGCGCGGCGATGCGCGCGGCCTTGTCGGCCACCGTGCCGAGCTTCGCCTGGTAGGTGACGGTCGACAGGCCTTCGCCCATCGACGTGAGGCCCTGCTCGAGGTCCTGGTCGAAGAAGAAGCCGGCATCGGCGAAGCGCGGGCGGATCACGCGCTCGTAGCCCTTGCGGACCTCGGCCTCGTCCGTCGACTCGATGTTCGCGATGCCGACAAAGCGCTCGGACAGGCGGCCTTCGCCGTCGAGCACCGGGAAGAACTTCTGGTTCGCTTCCATCGTGGCGATCAGCGCTTCCTGCGGCACGCGCAGGAATTCGCGCTCGAAGCCGCAGAGCACGGCCTTCGGCCATTCGACGAGGCCGTTGACCTCCTCGAGGATGCCGGGCTCGATGCGCGCGGTGCCATCCGCGGCGGCCGCCGCACGCTCCACTTCCGCACGGATGCGGCCGCGGCGCTCGTCGGGATCGACCAGCACCTTCGCGGCGCGCAGCGATTCCACGTAATCGGTGGGCGAGGTGAACCACACCGGCTTGTCGGCCATGAAGCGATGGCCGCGACTCATGCGGTCGGCCTTCACGCCGAGCAGGTCGACGTCGACGATCTCGCCGCCGAGCAGCACCACCAGCCAGTGCACCGGCCGCGCGAAGCCGAAGTCGTTCGCGCCCCAGCGCATCGGCTTGGGAATCGGCATGCCCGCAACCGCTTCGGCGAGCACCTCGCCGAGCAGGTCGGCGGTGCGTGCGCCCGGCTTCGTCGCGCGATGCACGAAGCGCTCGCCCTTGGCGTCGCTGGCGCGCTCGAGCTGCGTCCACTCGACGCCCGCCTTCTGCGCGAAACCCTGCAGCGCGCGCGTGGGCTGGCCCTCGGCGTCGAGCGCGACGTTGAGGTACGGGCCGAGCACTTCGGACTTCTGCTCCGGCTGCGTCTCGGCGACGCCCGGCAGCGCGACGGCGAGCCGGCGCGGCGTGTAGAGCGGCTTGGCACCGCTGCGGTCGAGCGCGACGCCACGCTTCTCCAGGCCGGCGACGACGCCGTCGAAGAAGGCCTGCGCAAGCGCCGGCAGGGCCTTGACGGGCAGTTCCTCGGTGCCGAGTTCGATCAGCAGGGGCTTCATGCGGTTGCGTCCTCGGCGCCCTTCGGCTGCGGGATGTAGTACGGCGCGTAATGCGCGCGGAAAACCTCGAGCGCTTCGCAGCGGTCCACGTGCGCGGCGAGCGCGGGCCAGCGCGACAGGTCGACCGGCACCGCATCGCGGCCATGCGTGACGTAGCAGGCGACGGTGATGTCGGCGAGCGTCATCGAATCGCCGACGAGCCACTGCCCCGCGCGCTTCGCGCAGGCCGCGTCGAGCGCGGCATAGGTGCCTTCGACCTGGGCGAGGCTGCGGTCGAGCAGCGCCTGCGAGCGATGGGCCTCGGAGTGGAAGACGCGCTCGAGCACGATCGCGACCGCGCGGTCGGCGGCGCCGCTGGCGAGGCCGATCAGGCGCATCGCCTCGCGGCGGTCGGGCCCGCGGGCCGGCAGCAGGGACGCGCCCGGCGTCTCGTGCTCGATCCAGTCGAGGATCGACGACGACTCCACCAGGACGTCGCCGTCGTCGAGCACCAGCACGGGCACGCGTCCGAGCGGCGAGTACGCGCGGATCGCGTCGAACTGCGCGCCGACCGACCACGCGCGGTGCTCGAAGGCGATGCCGCGCAGCGCGAGCGTGATGGCGACGCGGCGCGTGAACGGCGAGTCGAACAGGCCGATCAGGATCATGCCGTCGCGTCCGTGCGCTTGAGCCCCGGGAAGCCGAGCTTTTCGCGCTGCGCGAAGTAGGCCTGCGCGACGCCCTGCGCGAGCTTGCGCACGCGCAGGATGTAGCGCTGGCGCTCGGTCACGCTGATCGCGCGGCGCGCGTCGAGCATGTTGAAGCTGTGGCTGGCCTTGCAGACCTGCTCGTAGGCGGGCAGCGGCAGGCCCAGCTCGGTGAGCTTCAGCGCCTCCGCTTCGCAGGCGTCGAAGCGGTGGAACAGCTCGGCGACGTCGGCGTGCTCGAAGTTGTACGTGCTCTGCTCCACCTCGTTCTGGTGGTAGACGTCGCGATACGTCACCGGCGTGCCGTCCGGACCGATCGTCCAGACGAGGTCGAAGACGTTGTCGACGTTCTGCAGGTACATGCACAGGCGCTCAAGGCCGTAGGTGATCTCGCCGAGCACCGGGCGGCATTCGAGGCCGCCGGCCTGCTGGAAGTAGGTGAACTGCGTCACCTCCATGCCGTTGAGCCAGACCTCCCAGCCCAGGCCCCAGGCGCCGAGGGTCGGCGATTCCCAGTTGTCCTCGACCAGGCGCAGGTCGTGCACCTGGGGGTCGACGCCGAGCGCCTTGAGCGAGTCGAAGTACAGTTCGACGATGTTCGGCGGCGACGGCTTCATCACCACCTGGTACTGGTAGTAGCGCTGCAGGCGGTTCGGGTTTTCGCCGTAGCGGCCGTCGGTCGGGCGGCGGCACGGCTGGACGTAGGCCGCGTTCCACGGCTCCGGCCCGAGCGCGCGCAGGAACGTCGCGGGGTGGAAGGTGCCGGCGCCGACCTCGAGGTCGAGCGGCTGGATGAGGACGCAGCCCTTGTCGCCCCAGAAGGCGTTGAGGCGCTGGATGAGTTCCTGGAACGTGGGAGCCGGCATGCTGCGTTCCGTACGGGGCCGCGGAAAGCCCGCTAGTATAGCGATCGCGTTTTTCCCCTCATTTTCGTGTCGTGCCGGTGCACGCCGCGCTGCGACCCGTCCCGTATCGTGCCGTCCATGGCGACGACTCCGACTTCCCCGAATCCCGAAGGCCCGACCGACGGCGCCCCGCTGCGCGTGCACGGCCGTGCCGTCGCCCCGTTCCTGATCGTCGAGACGGGCCAGCCCACGCCCTCGATGCGCCGCCACGGCGGCTTCCCGCACTGGATCCGCGTCGCCGCCGGGCTGCCGCGGCAGGCGGTGCACGTGGTGGACGTCGAGCGCGGCGATGCGCTGCCCCCGCACGAGGGCTTCGCCGGCGTGCTGGTGACCGGCTCCGGCGCGATGGTCACCGAGCGCCGCGACTGGAGCGAACGCACCGCGGGATGGCTCGGCCAGGCCGCGCAGGCCGGGCTGCCGCTGTTCGGCATCTGCTACGGGCACCAGCTCATCGCGCACGCGCTCGGCGGCGAGGTGGGCTGGCATCCGGAAGGCCGCGAGATGGGCACGGTCGAGGTCGAGCGCCTGGAGGCATCGGGCGACGATCCCCTGTTCGCCGAGCTGCCCACGCGCTTCGCCGCGCAGGCGACGCACCTGCAGTCGGTGCTGAAGCTGCCCGAGGGCGCGACGCGCCTCGCGCGCTCCGACCACGATCCGGTGCACGCCTTCCGCTGGGGCGAGGCCGCCTGGGGCGTGCAGTTCCACCCGGAATTCTCGACCACCCACATGCGCGGCTACGTCCGCGCCCGTCGCGACGCGCTGCACGGCGAAGGCCTGTGCGCCGACACGACCGAACGCGGCGTCAGCGCCACGCCCCATGCGCGCCGCGTGCTGCGGCGCTTCGTCGACTTCGCCCGCGCGCGCCGCGCCTGAGCTCCTCCCTGGACCCGTCATGACCACCATCCGCAAACTCCCCGCCGGTGCCGGCGCCGAATGGCTGATCGGGGGCCTGACCCTGCTTCGCCGCTCGCCGATGGGCCTGGGCACGCTCGGCCTGGTGTTCGGCCTGCTGGGCCTGCTCGCGAACCTCTCGCTGCAGAGCTCGCCGGACGTCGCGATGGTGCTGCAGCTCGTCTTCATCGTGCTCGGCCCGCTGCTGCTGGCAGGCATGGTCTACGCGGCGCGCGAGGTCGACGCGGGCCGCCCGGCGACGCCCGGCCACCTGCTGCGCGGCCTGCAGGACGGCAAGGCGGGGCGCCTTCTGGCGACGTTGCTGCCGCAGGTCGTCGCGGTCGTGCTGCTCGTCGTGCTGCTCTACGTGCTCATCGGCCCCTCGGAGATCGAATCGATGGCCGCGACGCTCGAGAAGCTGCAGGGCCAGGCCAAGCCGGATCCGTCGCTGGTCGCGACGCTGCCGGTGCGCCGCATCCTGCTGTGGCTCGCGATCGCGGTGGCCGTCGGCATCCTCACCGGCTTCTTCACCTTCACCGCGCTGCCCGAGATGATGTTCACCGACCGCGGCGCCTTCGCCGCGATGGGCACGAGCTTCCAGGCCTGCCTGCGCAACCTGCCGGCGATGCTGGTGTTCTTCCTGCTCACCGCGATCGCCGCGGTCGCGCTGCAGATCCTCGTGCTGCTGCTCGCGGCCGTGATCGGCGCGATCGCCGGGCAGTTCGCGATGCAGGTCGTGGTGCAGCTGGTGACGATGGCCGTGCTGATGCCGGTGATCACCGGTGCGATGTACGTCGCCTGGAAGCAGATGCACGGCGACGCGGGAACCGGCGTCGCGCCGCCGGCGTTCCACGGCATCGAGGCCTGAGCCTCAGCGGCGGGTCGCGAGCCCCGCGGCCACGATGCCGGCCTCGTAGAGCAGGCACATCGGCACCGCGAGCATGAGCTGGGACACCACGTCCGGCGGCGTGATCACGGCCGCGACGATGAAGATGCCGACCACCGCGTAGCCGCGCCATTCGCGCAGCTGCGCGGGCGTGACCCAGCCGAGCAGGGCGAGGATCACCAGCGCCACCGGCAGCTCGAAGCTCATGCCGAACGCGAGGAAGATCACCGAGACGAAGTCGAGGTACTTGCCGATGTCGGGCGTCTGCGCGACGACGTCGGGCGTGAACTTCGCGAGGAACGCAAACGCGGCCGGCAGCACCACGAAGTAGGCGAAGGCGCAGCCGAGGTAGAACAGCGCGACCGCCGATACCAGGATCGGCAGGGCGACGCGCTTCTCGCGCTTGTACAGGCCCGGCGCGACGAAGGCCCAGGCCTGGTACAGCAGCCATGGCGCGGTCAGGAACAGCGCCGTCATGAAGGCGAGCTTCATCGGCACGAAGAAGCCGCCGGCCGGGTCGGTGGCGACCAGGTGGCCGGAGTTCGGCAGCGTCTTGAGCAGCGGATGCGCCAGCAGCGTGTACAGCTTGGCCGCGAACGGCATCAGCGCGACGAAGACGACGACGACGCCGATCGCCGCGCGCAGCAGGCGCGCGCGCAGTTCGAGCAGGTGGTCGAGCAGGCGCGGCCCCGCGGGCGGCGGGGGCAAGGGCGTGTCGGCGGTGCTCATGCGGCGTCGGGCCGCGACGGGGCGTCGCCCGGGCGCGTGGCGTCGGCTTCGACGTCAAGCCGCTGCGCGTCGAGCGCGTCCGGATCGACGGCGCGCTCGGGCGGCAGCGCGCACGTGGCGTCCGGCGGCTCGGCCATGCGCGCCTCGACGTCCGCGAGTTGCGTGCGCAGGCGCGCGCCGTCGGCACGCAGCGCCTCCTGCGCTTCGCGCAGTTCGTCGCGCGCGCGCTGGATGCTGCGCCGCATGTCCTCGTCGGCGAGTTCGTTCTCGAGTTCGGACTTCACCGAGTGCCACTGCGCACGCGCGCGACGCACCCAGAGGCCGGCCATGCGCGCGGCCTTGGGCAGGCGTTCGGGACCGAGCACGACCAGCGCGACCAGCGCGATGACCAGCAGCTCGGAAAAGCCGATGTCGAACATGCCGCGACGCGGCGGTCAGCGACGGTCGCGGTCGACGTCGCTGGTGTCGCGGCTGCGCACGTCCGCGTCGTCGCGGCGCTCGTCGCGGAGGCGCTGGGCCTCCTCGTCGCCGCGCACGCCCTTCTTGAACTCGCGCACGGCGTCGCCGAGGTCGCGGGCGCCGCTGGTCAGCCGACGCGTGCCGAACACCAGCACGACGATGACCAGCACGATCAACCAGTGGGTGATGCTCCAGCTGCCCATTGGCGCTGCTCCGGAAAATGACGGATCAGGATAACGCAGGGCCCTGCGTGCGGTTTACGGAAGCGGTTCCGCTTTCACCGCAGGTTCCGCGGCCTGGAACGGCTGCGGCTTCGGATCGGGCGTGGACACCGGCGGGGCGGCCGCGGGTGCGGCGGCGGGTGCGGTCGCCGGCACGGTCGCCGGCGTCTCCGCACGCTCGGCACGCGCGGCGGCCGTCGCTTCCTCGAGCGCGTCGCGGAACTGCACGAGCGCGGTCGACGGCGTGCCCGGCGCGCGCCCTTCGAAGATCATGCGCGGCGTCGCGCCGGCGCCGTAGGCGAGCTGGTCGGCCTCGTCGTCGACCTGCAGCACCGCGCCGTCCAGTGCGATGCCCGCGAACAGGCCGCGTGCGCGCGACCAGGACCAGATCTCGGCCTTGAGCTGGCCGTCCGTCGCCGTGGCGGCGCTGCGGCCGACCGGGCCAGCCGCCACCGCCGCGTCGGCGCCGAGCGTCACCTTGCCGTTGACGATGGAATCCACGCCGCGCTCGCCGCGGAAGACCAGCACCACGTCGGCCGACTGCAGGCCGGCCTGCAGGCCGATCGAGCCGCCGGTGAGCTTCACGAACGCCGGCTGCGACCAGGTGCCGTCCGGATTCTTGACCGCCATCAGGCCGTGCCCGCGGCGTCCGCCGACGACCAGGCCGATCTTCAGGGTGTCGGGCACCACCACGATCGCGCGCGCCTCGTCGAGCAGCTTGTCCGGGATCGACGACTCCGGGATCTCGCGGATTTCCTGCAGCACGCGCAGGGCATTGCGGGCGCGGGCGTCCTCGGCGGGACCGGCGAAGGCGGGCGCGGCGACGGCGAGGCCGAGGGCGAGGACGAGGCCGGACAGGCGGGGGAAACGGGCCATGGGCGGTACCGGGGTGAAGGACGGTTCAGGCTAGTGATGCGGGGATGAACATCAAGCAACCGCTGCCGGGGAACGGTGCGTGCGCGGCCCGCGTCGCGTCGCCGCGGCCGCCGCTGTCATGCTATGCCGATGACCGCCGCCCCGCAGACCGCGCTCGTCCTCGCCAACCTCGGCACGCCCGACGCCCCGACCCCGCAGGCCGTGCGCCGCTACCTCGCCGAGTTCCTGCACGACCACCGCGTGGTCGACCTCTCGCGCTGGCTGTGGTGCCCGCTGCTGCACTTCATCATCCTCCCGGTGCGCGGCGGGCCGGTCGCGAAGAAGTACGCGAGCATCTGGCTCGAAGGCGAGGACGGCGGTTCGCCGCTGGCGGTCTATACCCGACGCCTCGCGCGCGCGGTGCAGGCGGAGATGCCGGAGCTGCGCGTGGTCGATGCGATGCGCTACGGCCGCCCGTCGCTGCAGGGCGTGCTCGCGCGGCTCGAAGCCGAGGGCGTGCGGCGCATGCTCGTGCTGCCGCTGTATCCGCAGTACTCGACGTCGACCACCGCGTCGATCGAGGACGTGCTCGCGCGCATGGACGTGGTCCGGCCCGAGGTGATCGAGGAGTACCACCTCGACGCCGGCTGGGTCGCGGCGATCGCCGACAGCGTGCGCAGCGCGCGGGCCGCGACGACCGGCGAACGCCACCTGCTGTTCTCGTACCACGGCCTGCCGGAGCGCTTCATCCGCCGCGGCGACCCGTACCAGCGGCAGTGCGAAGCCTCGTCGGAGGCGATCGCCGCCGCGCTCGGCCTCGAGCGTTCGCAGTGGACGCTCGCCTACCAGTCGCAGTTCGGCCGCGAGAAGTGGATCGGGCCGTCGACGCAGGCCACGTTGCAGGACCTCGCCGCGCGGGGCGTGCACGACGTCGACGTGGTCTGCCCCGGCTTTGCGGTGGACTGCCTGGAGACGCTCGAGGAGATCGCCGAGATGCTCGCGCACGAGTTCTCGCAGGCCGGCGGGCGGATGAACTACATCCCGTGCCTCAACGACGCGCCCGCGCATGCGCGCGTGCTGGCCGACCTCGCGCGTCGTCGTCTCACCTCCGCCACCTGAGATGCGCGAGCTGCACCTCGATACGGCGTTCGGCCGCCTCGCGGCGCTGCGCTTCGGCCACGGCGGCATGCCCGTGCTGGCGCTGCACGGCTGGCTCGACAACGCGGCGAGCTTCCTGCCGATGGCGCCGCACCTGGGCGGGCTCGACCTCGTCGCGCTCGACCTGCCCGGGCACGGCGCGAGCGCGCACCTGCCGCCGTCGGCCGACTACACGCTGGTCGCCGCCGCGCGTGCGGTGCTGGCCGCAGCCGATGCGCTCGGCTGGTCGCGGTTCGCGCTGCTCGGGCATTCGCTCGGCGGCGCAACCGCCACGATGTTGGCGGCCGCGGCGCCCGCACGGGTCGCGCGCCTTGCGCTCGTCGAGGCGATCGGCGGCCTGACCGAACCGGAGTCGGGCACCGCGCGCCGGCTGCGCGAGGCCTTCGCCGCCCAGGCCGAGCCCGCCGGTGCGCGACGCCGCGTCTTTCCCGACATCGCCACCGCCGTGCGCGCGCGGCTGCAGGCGGGCGGGCTCGACGAGGCCGCGGCGCGCACGATCGTCGAACGCGGACTGGCGCCGGCGCCCGAGGGCGGCTTCACCTGGCGCAGCGACGCGCGCCTGACGCGGCCGACCGCGGTGCGCATGAGCGAGGCGCAGATGCGCGACGTGATCGCGGCGGTCGACTGCCCGGTGCGGCTGGTGCATGCTATGCCCGCGTTCCGGTTCCTGCCGGCCGACGTGCGCGATGCGCGCGCGGCCTGCCTGCGCGACGTCGAGGTCGTCGGCCTCGACGGTGGGCATCACCTGCACATGGAGCATCCGGCGCAGGTCGCGGGCGTGCTCGGCCCGTTCCTGCGCGGAGACTGAGCGCGGCTCAGAAAGTGATCGGCAGCCGCACCATCAGCGTGGTGTCGGGCGTGTCGCGGGTGACGCCGACGCCGAGCGAGACGTTGAGGCTCATGCGGTCGTTGAAGCGGTAGGAACCGCCGAGCAGCAGCGTGCCCAGCATCACCCGCACCGAGCCCGGCAGTTCCTCGCCGTTCGACTCGGTCTTGCCGACGAAGCTCTGGTCGTAGCCGATGCTGATCGCGGCCTTCTCGTTGAGCGCGAGGCCGAGGCCGATGTTCATGCCGATGATGTCGCCCGCCTTGAGGTCGCCGATCAGATCGGTCGTCGTCTGCGGCTGGCCCTCCGGCGCGCCCGTCAGCACGGTGCGCGAGACGTTGCTGCGCTTGAAGTTGTGCAGGTAGCTGAGGCTGCCGAAGAACACGACGGGGTCGGACGCATACAGCCACGTGATGCCCGGCTGCAGCGCGTGGAAGCCGCTGCCGGTCGGCAGTTCGAGCGGCAGGCCGGTGCCGGTGGCGTTCGCCACGCAGCGCGTCACGCAGTCGGTGGTGACTTCGAACAGGTCCTTGCCGGTGCGCGACTTGTAGCGCAGCCAGCCGACGTAATACGCCTTGTCCGGCCCGCCCTGGTTGAGCTGGTAGCGCGCGGTGACCTCGACGTCGCCGAGGCCGCTGCCGTGCGCGTTGAAGACCTTGTCCTGCGCGCTGCCGGTGAAGATCTCGCGGCTGACGGTGTCGGCGCTCGTGTAGACGTACGGGATGCGTCCCTCGAGCTCGAAGCGGTTGGTCACGCCGTAGCGGCCGCTGAGGATCGCGGTCGCGGTGGTCGTCTTCACCTGCCGCACGTCGATCAGGCCGATGAGGATCGCCGGGATGATCGTGTAGCCGACGAGCGCGACGCGGTCGGTCGACGAATAGCTCATCTGCACCGACGGCTCGATCACGAACTTGCCGCGCGGGGTGAGCACGCCCGGCTGGTCGAAGATCTGCGCCACCTGCGGCCGCGCCTGGTCGCGCTGGCCGACGGGCTGCTGGGCGTCCTGCGGGGCGGGCGCCGGTTCCGGCGAGGCCGCCAGCGCCGCGGTGGTCGACGCGGCCATGCCGGCGCCCGGAGCGGGCGACAGGCTCGGCGCGCCCGAGGCACCCGGGGAGGACGCGGACAGCGCGCCGGTCGCGGCGACCGCGGACGTGCCCGGCGTCAGGCCTTCGCCCCGCAGCGCGCCGAGGCGGTCGCTGGCGACGGGATGGAGGTCGTCGTCCTGCAGCGAGTGCTGCAGCGAGGTGATCGTCTGCTCCTGCGCCTGCAGGGTCTTCTGCATCGACTCGAGCTGGCGCGCCTGCTGCTGGACGAGCTTCTCGAGTTGCTCGATGCGCGACGGATCGACGGCGGTCGCGGTCTGCGCGGCGGCGGTGCCGGCGCACGCGAGCGCGAGGCCGACGGCGGCGGCGAGCCGGCCGAGCGCGGGGAGCTTGCGGGTCATTCGGATCCTCGTCAGCGATCGATCAGGGCGCGCCGCCGACCAGCAGCGCATTGTTCAAGGTCGAGCCCAGATTCAGGTTCTGGAACAGTTCCAGCGTATTGACGGAGACGTGAAGGGACGTGAACGACGCGATGGACTGGCCGTCCGTCGCGTTCTGGATCACCAGGTTGCCGATGCCGCTGCTGGTGACCGTCGTGCCCGTGCCGATCTGCAGCGTCGAGCCTTCGTGCAGCGCAGCGAGCTGGCGCGCCTCCTCGACCGTGATGCGCGAGACGTCGGGGATGTCGATGCGCGTCGAGGAGACCACGGCCCCGTTGACCGCGACGCTGCGCTCGATGCCGAACGCGACCTGCAGCCCCGAGGTCGTCTGGAAGCCGCCGCGCATCGATTCGAGCCGCGCGGGATCGATGGGTGTCCAGCCCGCCGAGCCGGTGAGGTCGCCAGCGGCGTCCTGCGCGCGCGCGGGCGCGGCGGCGAGGCCCGCGATCGCGAGCGTCGCGCCCGCCAGCAGGTGCACGAATCGGTTCATCAGATGTCTCCCGCGCCGCGCCGGGGCATCACGATGTTCTGCAGGCCCTGGCGCTGGATGCCCGTCTCGAGCGGAGCCGGCGGCGCGGTGCGCCAGTCGGACGGGTGGTTGAACTGGGCCGCCTCGCGGCGGTTGTGCACGACGAACAGCACGCGGTTGTCCCACAGGCGTTCGAACTGGCTGCGCGCCATCGCGCGCGTGCCGCGTGCCGGGTCGCCGAGCAGGATGCGGTCGCCGCGAACGCCCTTGACCACCACGAAGTGGCGGTAGCCGCGGTCGTTGAGCAGCACGATCGCCGGCACCTTCTCCTCGGCGAGCTTGTCGAGCGGCAGCTCGAAGCCGTCGGCCTGGTAGCCCATCGAGGCGAGGTAGGCGCGCATGTCGAGCAGCGAGAAGCCTTCCTTGCGGATCTTGGCCTGGTCGCCCTTCTCGAACATCGCCTTGAAGACGTCCGCCTCGGTCACCGGCTTGCCGTACTGGTAGGTGAGCAGCGTCGCGGTGGCCGCGGAGCCGCAGCTGAAATCGAAGCGCTGGCGCACGGTGGTGCGAAAGCGCGCTTCCTTGAGGCTCGTCACCGGCACCGAGTACGCGCCGGCGCCGCCGGCACGCAGGTCGAGCGAAGACGCGTGCGCGCCCGCGACGGACGCCAGCCCGAGGGCCAGCGCGAGGGCGATGCGTCGGATCATGGATTCGGCGCGAACTGCACGCTGACCGTCGTGCTGTTCTGGATCAGCACGTTGTTGCCGCTGTTCTGGATCACGGTCGAAATACCGGCCGCATTGCCGAACGAGCCGCCCTGCACGAGGTTCGCGCCGCTGACGGTGTCGACCACGGAATTGCCACCGACGTTGCCGTGCAGGCCGGTGTTCTGGATGAGGGTATCGGTACCGCCACGCAGGTCGCCCAACCGGTCGGCCGGCACTGCGGCGCCCAGGGACGTCTGCACGCTCGCATCGGCCTCGGGCGGGGCCTCGGTCACGACGACGGAGCGGGACATGTCGATCGGCGCAATGGCGACCGGCGCAATGGCGACCGGATCGACGGACGCGGATTCGGACAGTCCATCCGCGCATGCCGTGCCGGCCCACGCGAAGGGAAGAAGAAAGGTGGTGATCGCAATGATCACGCTCGGGGATGCACGCATGGCGACTCCTTGCAGAAACGCCGGCACGGAAGGCACTGCCGGCAAAAGGCGGGCCAGGACGTGCCTGGCCTGCCTGCAGGAAAGCGATGCGTCGCGACCGTGGGCCGCGACGCATCGTGTCGCTGGCTTAGCGGCCGCCACCCACGTTGAGGTTCGCCTGGACGGTCACGCCCTGCTGGATCAGCGAAGACGCGCCGGTGTTCTGGCCGGTGACCATGATGCCGGCGGCCGCATTGGCCGAGCCGTTCATCTGGTTCGAGGCGTCGAAGCTGCCCGCATCGGCCGAGCTCACGCCGCCCGTGCCGCCCGCGCCGCCGTCGCTGCCCATCGCATCGCCGTCGCCGTTGGCGAAGCCGCCGTAACCCGCGCCACCGTTGCCCGCGCCCGCATTGCCGCCGCTGGCGACGTTGCCGAAGGCACCGACCGAGTTACCCGAGACCGTGCCGCGCAGCGTCGTCGTGGCGACCGCCCGGCTGGTGTTGAACGAGCCGGTCGTGGTCTGCGACGCCGTGCCGCCGCCGCTCGCGGCGACACCCATGCGGTCTGCACGCGACGAGCTGTTGTCGGAGTTGTCCGAGTTGTCGTTGTTCGAGTTGTTCGTCGAGTTGTTCGAGCGGTCGGAGTTGTCCGAGTTGTCCGTCGAGTTGTCGTTGTACGAACCGTTGACCGAGTTGTCCGAACGATCCGAGTTGTCGGAGTTGTCGTTGTACGAACCGTTGGTCGAGTTGTCGTTGCCGGAGTCGGCGACGTTCATCGAGTTGTCGGAGTTGTCCGAGTTGTCGTTGTAGGAGCCGTTCGTCGAATCGTTGTTGTACGAGTCGGTCGTGGTCGCCGTGCGCGAGGAGTTGTCGGAGTTGTCGTTGTACGAGCCGCGGGTCGAGTTGTCCGAGTTGTCGTTGTAGGAGCCGTTGGTGGAATTGTTGTTGTACGACTCGGTGGTGTCCTGGGCGAACGCCGAGGCGGAGAAGCCGACGGCGAGGGCGACGGAAGCGGCGATGAGGGTCTTGCGCATGGTGCAGGCTCCAGAATTCGGGGGGACGGGGAGGAAAAGCGGGCGCCCCTTGAGGCGCATGGGCTCCAACGCACATCCCGTGCCAACGCGTGACCCGCATCACAGAAATACCGCTCGTCGGCGCTGCGCCTCGCGCTCCGGAGAACTGTGCGCCGGTTCGCATTTCGCAAGGCTGGCTGGGAATCCGGAAAAAACTGCGCCCGTGCAGAAACTTTTTTCCACGCAGCCAACGCGTGCGCGTGACGCGTTGATCAAGACCTCACGCACGCGTCACCGGACCCTTACGAATCAAGCCGTTGCGCGCTTCAGCGCCGGTCGAACAAGGTCGTTGCGCCGTATGCGGGCGACGCCGCAAACATTCAGTCGGCAGACGAGCCGGCGTCGCACACCGCCCGAAGCGCGGCCTTGATCGGCCGCCCCTTCGCGCGCAGGAACGCCCGCTGCGCTTTCCACCCGGGACAGCGCGCCTCGACTTCCGCCCAGAACGCCGGCGAATGATTCGCCTGCAGCAGGTGGCAGAGCTCGTGCACCAGCACGTATTCGAAGGCCGGCGGCGGCGCCAGCACCAGGGCGAGGTCGAGGCGAAGGCGGCCGTCCGGCGCGAGCGAGCCCCACAGCGAGGTCAGCGGCCGGATCGTGATGTCGCGGGGCGCGCGCGGCAGCGAGGGCAGGTAGGCCGGCAACCAGCGGCCGACGTCGGCACGCGCCTGCGCCAGGTAGAAGTCGGCGAAGGCGCGACGCACCGCGGCTTCGCGCGCGGCCGTCGGTACGGTGGCGACGATGCCGTGGTCCGTCGCCTCGACGCGCAGGAAGCGGCCGTCGCGCCATTCGAGTGCGTGCTCCTCGCCCCGCAGGGTGAGCGAGGCGCTCTCGCCGAGCCGCAGCGGCTCCACGTCGCCGAACGTGTGCTCGAGCTGCCCTGCGAGCCAGGCCGCGTGCGACTGCACGAAGGCCAGGGCGCGCCGGTCGCTGGTGCGCGGCGGCACGGTCAGCCGGATGCCGCGCTCGGTCACGGTGAGCCGCAGGCCGCGCACGCGCGCGTTGTCGACCCGCCGCACGTCCACCACGCGGCCGTCCGGCAGCACCACCTGCAACCGCGCCGCATGCACCGGCGGCGCGGGCCGGGGCGGCCGTGCGCGGAAGAACATCGCGGGGCTAGGCCTCCACCTTCGAGAGCTTCAGCGCGGGCTCGAGCACCGAGAACAGCCGGCGCAGCTCATGGCTCATCAGCGCGAAGCGCGCTTCGAGCTCCGCGCGCATGTCGTCGCGCTCGGTGTTCTCCAGCTCGTCGACCGCACCGTCGAGCAGCTTGAACTTGCGGATGACGAGGTCCTCGCCGAGCACGAAGCTGACGTGGTCGTCGAGCGTGAGCGCCAGGCGCGTCACCTGCTTGCCGGACTGCAGATGCTTGTCGATCTCGGGATTCTTCTCGAGCTCCATGCGCTGGCACTTCACCACCGCGCCCTGGTCGAGCGCGTCGCGCAGTTCGCATTCGTCGCCCATGCTGAGCCCGCTCGGCAGCGCTTCGCCGGCCAGCCAGCCGGTGAGCACCGAGCGGGGCGCGATCTCGGCATTGAGCGGCAGCGCCGGAAAGCTGCCGAGCGCGCGGCGGATCTCGCTGACCACGTTCTCCGCGGACTTCTTGCTCGACGAGTCGATCGCGACCACGCCCTGCTTCATGTCGAGGATGGCGTCGGTGCGCGTCGGGCGCACGAATGCGCGCGGCAGCAGCTCGGTGATCAGCTCGTCCTTCAGGCGCTTGCGCGTGCGACCGCCCGGGCGACGCCCCTCCTTCTCCTCGATCGCGTCGAGCTTCTTCTGCAGCAGGTCGTTGACGACCGCGCCCGGCAGCAGGCGGTCCTCGCCGCCGGAGGCGAGCCAGTACGCGTCGTCGAGCATGTGCTTCAGGCCTTCGGTGTCGCGGCCGAAGGGGGAGACGAAGCCGCGGGTGGACAGTTCCATCGGGCCCACCGGGCGCAGCGCGCATTCGGCCAGGCCGGCGTCGAAGGCCTCGAGCTGGAGGGAGGTGGGGAAGCGGAAGAGGGTGAGGTTGCGGAAGAACATTCGGTGGGGGCTTCTTTAGTTCGTCTACGTTTGATGCGATCGCGCTGCGGGTGTGTCCTGCGCGGGCGGTGTAACGCGAAGAAGCGTTTCGTGCGCTGGCGCGCCCGAGTCACTTTTCTTTGCTGCTGCAAAGAAAAGTAACCAAAAGAAAGCAGCTTCCCCGAGGTGGAGCACAGCCCGCGCACGAAGGACGCGGGCGGCGGCCAGACTCGGCATCCTGCCTCGGCCGACCGCGACGGCCATCCATGGCCGTCGCCCTCCGGGCCGGTGAGGTTTTCACCGGTCGGCGGTTTGAAAAGCGGAATGCGTCAGCCTTCGTCCTCGTGGGGCGCACCGGCAAGCCACGCATGCGCGTCGGGCAGTGGTGCGTCACCGTTGCGGCCGAGCGCGAGGAAGTCGAAGAGCTTCGGGTCGCTCAGCTGCGAGGGGCGGATGTCGCCCAGCGCGCGCGACATGGTTTCGATTCGTCCGGGCGATTCCCGCTCCCAGGCGTCGAGCATGCGCTTGACCTGCTTGCGCTGCAGGTTCTCCTGCGAGCCGCAGAGGTTGCACGGGATGATCGGGAACTGCTTGGCCTCGGCGTAGGCGGCGATGTCGTCTTCCTTGACGTAGGCCAGCGGGCGGATCACGACGTGCTTGCCGTCGTCGCTCAGCAGCTTCGGCGGCATGCCCGACAGCTTGGCGTGGAAGAACAGGTTCAGGAAGAACGTCGCGACGAGGTCGTCGCGATGGTGGCCGAGCGCGATCTTGGTGAAGCCTTCCTGCTCGGCATAGGTGTACAGCGCGCCGCGGCGCAGTCGCGAGCACAGCGAGCACATCGTCTTGCCCTCGGGCACGACGCGCGTCACCACCGAATACGTGTCCTGCTCGAGGATGTGGTACTTCACCCCGATCGATTCGAGGTACTGCGGCAGCACGTGTTCGGGGAAGTCCGGCTGCTTCTGGTCGAGGTTCACCGCCACCAGTTCGAACTTCACCGGCGCCTTCTTCTGCAGCTGCAGGAGGATGTCCAGCATCGTGTAGCTGTCCTTGCCGCCCGACAGGCAGACCATCACCTTGTCGCCGTCCTCGATCATCCCGAAGTCGGCGATGGCGCGGCCGACCTGGTGGCGCAGGCGCTTGGCGAGCTTGTTGGCCTCGTGCTGCGCGCGCTTGGCGCGCGGGGGCAGGGGCTCGAGAAGGGGCAGGACGATGCTCATCCGCGCATTCTAAGGGGCCGCCGTCGCAGGGCCTGACCGCGTTCAGCCGCGAACGCCGCTCGCGGGACGTCGCGGCGGCAGGCTAAGCTCGCGGCATGAACGACGGCCGCCGCCCCGCCGACATCGCCCGCCAGCTCGCCGAGCTGCGCGAGCAGCATCGCGACCTCGACCTGGCGATCGAGGGGCTCAAGCACGCGCCCGTCCGCGACGAACTGGCGATGACGCGGCTGAAGAAGCGCAAGCTGCAGCTCAAGGACTGCATCGCCCGGCTCGAGTCCGCGCTGATTCCCGACGAGCCGGCCTGAGCCGCCTTCGTCACGCCGCCGGCTTGGCGGCCTCCGGGCTCACCTTCTCGATCGAATGCCGCAGCTCGCGGCCGAGGATGAACTTCGCGTCCTTGGCCCAGGCATCGAGGCGCTCGTCAAAGGTCAGCTTGCCGTTCTCGTCGGCCCACACCAGGCGCAGCTCGCGCAGCTTCAGGATGAAGCCGCGGAACAGCGACTTGTCGAAGAACTCGGGCGCGGCCGGCGCGTACAGCAGCGACAGGCGCTGCGCGGCGAGGTGGCAGAGCGTTTCGAGCTCGCCGGCACTGAGCGTGCCGGGGCCGTTCTTCACCAGCACGGAGATGGCGATGTAATACCGCTCGAACGCCTGCTGCAGCGGATGGCCGAGCGCACGCAGGCGGAACACCTCGTCGGACTGGCTCGCGCTGCGGGCGAGCAGGTCGCCCTCTTCGCCGCCCTTGAACTTGATGAGGCCCTCGGCGATGAACAGGTCGACGGTCTGCCGCACGCGCTCGACGAATCCGTCCTCGTCCCACGGCAGGAACAGCTCGCTCTGGAGGAACGGGTACACGCTGCGACCCAGGCGGAGCACCGCCGACAGGTTGATGCGCCGGTTGTGCTGGAAGCAGCAGGCGACCCACGCCGCCGCGGTGAACAGGTGCAGCACGTTGTTGCGGAAGTAGCTGAGGAGGACGGCCTTCTCCTCGTCGATCTCCAGCACGTCGCCCAGCGGATGCTTCACGCGCAGCAGCACGTTGATCTCCTCGCCGTGCGCGATGATCTCCTCGGGCGTGTGCGGGGTGACCGTGACGCGGCTCGAGTACGGCAATTGCGCCAGCAGCTTCTTGCTGAGCGCGATCTGCTCGAGCAGGTCGGCCTCGCTCATCGCATGCTTCGGCGTGGACAGCATCGCCAGCGCGATCAGGTTGATCGGGTTCACGTCCGCCGCGCGGTTGATGTTCACCTGGATGCGGTCGGCGAGCGCGTCGACGGTCTCCGCGAGCCACGCGGGCTTGGCGTCCTCGGGCAGCGGCGTGCCGTCCCAGTCGGGCGCCTTCTCGGCGAGCATGTCGTTGAGCCGGATCGGCTCGCCGAAGTTCACCACCACCTGCCCGTAGTTGCTGCCGAGCACCTTGGGAATGCCCATCAGCAGCTGCCAGATCGATTCCTTCTCCTTGGCCTTGCCCGAGAGCTCGTCGAGGTAGCTGCGGCCTTCCATCAGCTTCTCGTAGCCGATGTAGACGGGCTGGAACATGACCGGACGCGTCGGTGCGCGCAGGTAGGCCCGCAGCGTCATCGCGATCATGCCGCCCTTGGGCTGCAGCAGCCGGCCGGTGCGCGAGCGTCCGCCCTCGATGAAGTACTCGATGGAATAGCCGCCGGCGACGAGCTGCGCGAGGTATTCGGAGAACACCGCCGAATAGAGCGCGCTGCCCCGGATCGAGCGGCGCAGGAAGAACGCGCCGCCCTTGCGCAGCAGCGTGCCGACCACGGGCAGGTTGAGGTTCACGCCCGCCGCGATGTGCGGCGGCACGATGCCGCGGGTGTAGAGCAGGTAGCTGATCAGCAGGTAGTCCATGTGGCTGCGGTGGCAGGGCACGTAGACGACCTCGTGGCCGGGCGCGTCTTCCTTCACCTTGTCCAGGTGGTGGACGAGCACGCCGCGGTAGATGCGGTTCCACACCGGCTGCAGCAGGAAGCTCGCCGAGCGCACGACCGGGTGCGAGTAGTCGGCCGCGATCTCGTAGGCGAAGGCATGCGCCTTCTTCCAGGCGTCCGCCACGCTGGTGTTGTCGCGGCGCGCCTGGTCGGCGATCGCGTCGAGCACGGCCGGCGCGGCGAGCACGCGATCGACCAGCAGGCGCCGGGTCGAGAGGTCCGGTCCGATGACCGCGCTGCGGATGCGCCGGAAGTGCGTGCGCAGCACGCGCGAGAGCTTGCGCACCGTGCGCTCGGGCGGCAGGCCTTCGTCGGCGATCTGCCGCAGCGGCACCGGCGGCGCGAACCGCACGTAGGTCTCGCGGCCGTTGAGCGCGATCGACAGCAGGCGGCGGAAGCGACCGACCAGCTGCCAGTTCTCGGAGAAC